>JAQXBP010000001.1:0-3463 GCA_029252345.1 Flavobacteriaceae bacterium
ATTGTCACGAATGTGGTTCACACCTAGATGAGGAAAAATAAAAACTTAATTTATATTGCTGGCCCGACAGGTGTTGGTAAAACTGATTTAAGTATAGAAATAGCCAAAAAATTTAATACCGATATAGTCTCTTGTGATTCAAGACAATTTTATAAAGAATTAAAAATTGGTACTTCCCCACCCTCATATTCTCAATTAAAAGAAGTAAAACATCATTTTATTCAACATAAAAGTATCCATGATGTATATAATGTTGGTAAATATGAAAAAGATGCAATCATAGTAATAAATGATTTATTTAAGGATAAAGACAATTTAATCTTAGTTGGAGGATCTGGATTATATGCAGATTCAATTATGTTTGGTATTGATGATTTTCCAGATGTACCATTGAATATGAGAAATAATATTATTGCTAATTTCAAATCAGAAGGTTTAGAAGTTATTCAAAATAAACTTAAGAAACTAGATCCTGAATATTATGAAGAAGTTGATTTAAGTAATATTAACAGAATAATTAGAGCTCTAGAGGTAATCGAATTGACCGGTGAAAAGTTCTCATCTCTAAGGACTAAAAAAGAAAAACAGAGAGTCTTTAAAAGTCATGTACTAATAATTGAAACCGATAGAGAAAAACTATACAAAAGAATTAATAATAGAGTAGATATAATGATAAAAAAAGGCTTAGAAGAAGAAGCTTTTAAATTAAAAGATTTTAAGGAATTAAATAGCTTGAGTACAGTTGGTTACAAAGAATTTTTTAACTATTTTGATGATAAATTAACATACACACAAGCAGTTGAAAAAATAAAACAGAATACCAGAAACTATGCTAAAAGACAGATAACATGGTTAAAGAAGTATAAAAACTCAATTAAAGTGTATGACAATCAAAATATTGAATCAATTATTATTAAGTTAAAACAAGTAATATGAAATTATTTAAGATGATTTTTTTATCGATAGTTCTATCCCTTCCTTTGTTTGGTCAAAGAGAATATACGAATGAAGTATTAGAACAGGGGCTTAAAAATATAGATGAGTTTATTGAATTCCTAACTTATCCTAATGATGCAAATTATAAGCCTGACATAGATAAATTAATTAATTGGACAGAAGACAAGTTTGAATCTTTAGATTTTAAAATTGAAAAACTAGAAACTGAGACTATTCCTATTCTTCTTGCTTCGAAGCATATAAACGATAGTTATAAAACAATTCTCATCTATCTTCATCTAGATGGTCAACCGGTAGATTTAAATAAATGGAATCAGGAGAATCCATTTATTCCAGTTTTTAAACTAAATAAAGATGGCAACTTTATAGACTATGACTCAAGAAAATTAAAAAATATTAATTATGATACTTTAGAAGAAAATGATATAAGAATCTTTGCTAGATCGTCTTCTGATGCTAAAGGACCTGTGATGATGTTAATTCAAGCAATAAAGTTTATGGACTTGAATAATATTGATCAGAAATTTAATATAAAGCTAGTAATGGATTTTGAAGAAGAAAAGGGTTCGCCAAGTCTTCCCTCAGCCGTTGAAAAATATAGTGATCTCCTTAAAAGTGATGCTCTACTAATATTTGATGGACCTCAACATCAATCTGATCTTCCAACGTTAAATTTTGGAAATAGAGGTATATCTCAAATCACATTAAAAACATATGGACCTATTGTTCCTCAACATAGTGGACATTTTGGAAATTATGCACCCAATCCTGTTTTTCGAATGTCAAATATACTATCCTCAATGAAAGATGAAAATGGGATTGTTAAAATTAAAGGCTATTATGATGGAATAACTATATCAGATGAAACAAGAAAGTATTTAGATGATGTTCCTGATAACGAAGAAAGTATGCTTTCTAAAATGCAATTTAAAAAGGCTGAATTAGTTGGAAATTCCTATCAAGAAGCAATGCAGTACCCATCATTAAATGTAAGGGGTATAAAAGCTGGATGGGTAGAAGATGAAGTAAGAACAATTATTCCAGCAGAATGTATTGCAGAAATAGACGTTAGACTTGTTATTGAATCTGATGGTTACAGACTTCATGATTTGATAAAAAAACATATTAAAAGCCTAGGATATACGGTTTTAGATCATGAACCTTCTGAAGAGGAGAGAATGAAATATGATAAAATTGTAAAATTTAATTCTAGTGTTTCATATCCTGCATTTAGAACTGAAATTGATAGCGATATAGGAAATTGGCTGTCTAATACCTTACTAAAAACATTTGACGTAAAACCAGTTTTAAAAAGGACTAGTGGTGGATCTGTTCCGATTTCACCTTTTGTTAATACACTCAATATTCCGGCAGTTGGAGTTCCTACTGTAAATAAGGATAATAATCAACATAGTCCAAATGAAAATATTAAACTATTGAATTATATTAAAGGAATAGAAACTTTTATCGGAATTTTATCTTCAAAGTTTAATTAGGTTAAGTAGTCAATTATATTATTTTCTAAATCTTTTAAAAGATTATTTGACTCTCTAGGTTTAAAAGTATTTCCTGTAATTAAATTAAACAACTCGATATATCTATTAGAAACATCATTAACAATTTCACCTGTTATTTCAGGTAAACTTTGATTTTCTTTACCTTGAAAATTATTTTTAATTAACCATTGTCTAAAAAATTCTTTTGAAAGCTGTCTTGGAGGTATTCCCTTATGAACAGAATCTTCATAACCATCTAAATAAAAATATCTGGATGAATCAGGCGTGTGTATTTCATCTATAAGATGTAATTTGTTATTACTGTCGTAGCCAAATTCATATTTGGTGTCAACCAATATCAACCCTCTTTTCTTTGCAATTTCAGTTCCTCTTTCAAATAACTTACGAGTTATATACTCAATTTCTTCATACTGATCGATTGATAATATTTTTTGATCTATTATATCAGTTTTAGAGATATCTTCATCATGACCAACATCAGCTTTAGTACTGGGGGTAATAATAGGTTTGTTAAATTTTTGATTTGAAACAAGACCATTTTCTAATTTAACGCCACATATACTTCTTTTACCTGATTTATAAACTCGATCAGAGTGACCACTTAGATAACCTCTAATAACCATTTCAATTTTAATTGGATTGAGTCTATGTCCAATGGAAACATTTGGATCTGGAGATGATATTAGCCAATTATCAATAATATCTTCAGTGGACTTTAACATTTCAAGAGATATTTGATTAAGAACTTGTCCTTTATTGGGAATTGGCTTTGGCATTACGATATCAAATGCAGAAATCCTATCAGAGGCAATAACTACTAAAATATTATCTTCAATTGTATACACATCTCTAACTTTTCCCTCATATTTTGAGATTTGACCTGGAAAATTAAAATCTGTTTTATATATACTATTCACTAATTATTTTTTTCAACCTTATCATAAGCTTCTATAACCTTTTTTACAATTGGATGTCTAATTACATCCTTA
>JAQXBP010000002.1:0-6782 GCA_029252345.1 Flavobacteriaceae bacterium
TGCTTGCACCACTGTGATTATTCTCCGGAGCCACAACTGTTACCTCACCGATCTCAGAAAGCATTGCATCAAGTTCAGTTATTCCTTTTGAGAAATATCCGTCATCATTTGTTAATAATATTTTCATGGATTATAGATTCTCAGCAATATATTTCATTCGTGACTGCACTTCATCATCAAACCAACCCTCTGCATATCCATCCGACATAGCGGCTAACTGCTCATCAAATAGATCATTAATTTCTGATTTGGCATTCAATCGGGTTCTATTCATTGCTGTTGGAGGAAGCTGAGTAAGGCTTTTCAACCATTCAAAGGTTTTAGATTTGACCTCATCTGGATCAACCAACTCATCGATAAAACCGATTTCATGCGCATAATCAAAGTGCATTAATTTACCGAGCACCATAAGATTGGTTGCGTGTTTCTCTCCAACATGTCTAGCAAATCCTCTGTAGATGACTTTAGGAACTTCGAGTCCAACAAAGACCTCATTCATCCCGATTTTAAAATTACCCTTAGCAGCAACTCGATAGTCACAAAAATTTGCCAATACCGCTCCTCCTGCAGGACTGTGTCCTGTGATTGCTGCAGCGATTGGAATCGGACTCTTTGAAATTTTTGCCATCAAACCCCAAAACAACTTAAAAAATAATGATATTTCGTCTGCATTCATCACCAATAGTTTTTTTACATCCAATCCAGCAGAATAAATGCCTTCTCTTCCACTCAACATGAGTCCTTTAGCACCATTGTTGGTATGCGAGTCAATTTCTTGATGTAATGCCTCTACCAGGATTTCATATTTTAATCCTTTTATTTTAATATCCATTTGACAAGCTGTAATTCCCTCTTTAGTTCCAGTAACTTTAAAGTCCATATCTCCTAGGTGATCTTCATCTCCTAAGATATCTGAAAGTACTGCATATTTATCACCTTCACTAATAAGTCCCATAGCTATACCTGAAACATTACTTTTAATTTTTATACCAGCATCCATTAACGCAAGTGATCCAGCACACACAGAGGCCATTGAAGATGAACCATTAGATTCTAGAATCTCAGATACTATTCTAACAGTATAAGGACAATCTTCTGGCATTACTTTCTCAAGAGCTCTTTGTGCTAACATACCATGTCCAATTTCCCTTCTAGAAGTACCTCTTAGAGGTCTAGCTTCTCCTGTTGAGAATGGTGGGAAATTATAATGTAAATAAAATTTTTCTTCAGATTGATTTGTAGGCATATCAATCATGTTTACCTCTCTACTCGTTCCAAGTGTAACAGAAGCAAGTGATTGTGTTTCACCTCTTGTAAATACTGCAGAACCGTGAGTGGAAGGAAGGTACCCTACTTCTGTCCAAATATCTCTAATATCCTCAGTCTTTCTTCCATCAAGTCTAGTACCATTATCTAAAACTAAGTCTCTAATTGCTTTTTTCTGTGCTTTGTAGAAGTAGTTTATAATTAAATCTTTCTTTTCTTCTAATGCTTCTTCACTGAAGGATTCAATAAGTTCTTCTTTTAATAATCCAAAGTGTTCACTTCTTTCATTTTTTGAAAGCCCTTTTTTAGCTATATCATAGGCTTTTTGATAAACTTTCTTAGAAATTTCAGCTTCTAGTTCAGAATCTTCTTCTGCTCCATCATATTCTCTTTTCTCTGAACTTACACCAACCATTTTGATTAGTTTTTTTTGAGCTTCTATATGTTTCTTAACTTCATTATGAGCAAATCTAATAGCATCAGCCATTTCTTCCTCTGAAATTTCATTAAATTCACCTTCAACCATAACAACTGAGTCTTCAGAAGCACCAACCATAATGTCAATATCAGATTCTGCTAACTCACTCCTAGAAGGATTTATTACAAAATTACCATCAATTCTAGCTACTCTTACTTCTGAAATTGGTCCATCGAATGGAATATCTGATAAAGATAAAGCTGCAGAGGCTGCCAATCCTACTAAAGCATCTGGCATTACATTTTCATCGCTAGACATTAGCTGAATCATAACTTGGGTTTCCGAATGGTAATCTTTAGGAAACAGAGGACGTAAAACTCTATCAACTATTCTCATTGTAAGAATCTCTTCGCTGCTAGGTCTTGCCTCTCTTTTAAAGAATCCTCCAGGAAATCTACCTGCAGACGCAAATTTCTCTCTATAATCTACTGTCAGTGGAAGAAAGTCAAGTGATGATGAACCATAGCTAGAAACTACAGTTGATAAAAGCATACAATCACCCATTCTAATAACAACAGATCCATGAGCTTGTTTTGCAAGTTTACCAGTTTCGATAGTAATTTCTCTACCGTCTGATAATGATATTGTTTGTGATAAAGGTTTTGGAATCATAATTTAGTTTTGGTTATTATTTATTGTTGTGTGTAAGAAGACAACCAAACTAAAAATTCTATTTTCTGATACCTAGTTTTTTAATTATTTCACGGTATCTTTCGATATCTGTTTTTTTAAGGTACTCAAGTAAATTTCTTCTTTTCCCAACCATTTTAACAAGAGACTTCTCTGTGTTGAAGTCTTTTGCATTGTTTTTTAAATGGCTAGATAAATCTTCTATTCTTTTTGTGAAAAGCGCAATTTGGCTTTCAGAAGAACCAGAATCTTTCTTGTTCTTTCCGAACTCTTTAAAAATATCTTCTTTCTTAAGTACTGTCATTCAATTAATTTTGAGCCGCAAATATAGTAGAATATATTTAGAAAATTAAATTATTTATCCTTATTTACGAAGAGGATTATTCTGAATTAAATCTATGTAGAGGTTAATTTTTTCTTTTAATTCTTTTCTATGAGTTATAAAATCAAGAAAGCCTTTTTCTTTAAGAAATTCACTTTTTTGAAACCCTTCTGGTAAATCTTGACCAGTCGTATCTTTTACAACTCTTGGTCCAGCAAAGGCAATAAGGGCATTAGGTTCAGCAATATTAACATCTCCTAACATTGCAAAGGAAGCAGTAGTGCCCCCTGTTGTTGGATCTGTACATAATGAGATATATGGCAATTTAGCCTCAGATAAATCATTTAATTTAGCTGAAGTTTTGGCCATTTGCATTAATGAAGTAGCTGACTCCATCATTCTTGCACCTCCTGATTTTGAAATAACGACTAATGGACACTTTTTTTTGATTGCATAATCAATTGAAAGAGAAATTTTTTCACCTACAACAGACCCCATTGATCCTCCTATAAATTTAAAATCCATACAAGCAATAACAATATCTTTTCCTTGAGATTTACCAAAACCTACTTTTATAGCATCTTTAAGGTTTGTCTTTAATTGAGCATCCCTTAGCCTATCAGAATATTTTTTTTGATCATGAAATTTTAAAAAATCAATGGAAGTCATACCAGGGCTTAACTCTCTAAATTTATCATCAAAAAGTATTTCAAAGTATTCTTTACTACCAATATGAACATGATAATCATCTTCAGGGCTTACATAATTATTTTCAGCTAGCTCCTTTGTTTCTATTATTTTACCTGTAGGAGTTTTATACCATAGACCTGCAGGGATATCTTTCTTTTCCTCAGTCTTAGTATTAATATTTTTATTTGTTCTTTTGAACCAACTCATATTAATGGAGTTTAGTCTAAGGTATTGATATTATTTAGATCTTCAAAAGCTTTTGTTAATCTAGCTTTAAAAGTTTCTTCACCCTTTCTTAACCATGCTCTAGGGTCATAGTATTTTTTATTAGGATTTTCACTTCCTTCAGGATTACCAATTTGAGTCATCAAATAATCCTTTTTGTTTAGCATATAATCTCTTATACCTTCTGTGAATGCAAATTGAAGGTCAGTATCAATATTCATTTTTATTACACCATAATCAATAGCCTCTCTTATTTCGTCAACAGATGATCCTGATCCACCATGAAAAACAAAGTCAAGAGAGTTATGAGGTAAATCAAACTTTTTTGAAACATGTTCTTGTGAATTTTTAAGAATTTTTGGTGTAAGCTTTACATTTCCTGGTTTATACACCCCGTGAACATTTCCAAATGCCGCAGCAATCATAAATTTGTCACTAATAGACTTAAGTTCAGAGTATGCATATGCTACTTCTTCTGGTTGAGTATATAGTTTTGAAGAATCAATATCTGAGTTGTCTACTCCATCTTCCTCACCTCCTGTTACTCCAAGCTCAATTTCCAGAGTCATATCTAAATCTGTCATTCTTTTAAGATATTCCTTACATGTAGCAATATTTTCTTCAATAGGTTCTTCTGATAAATCAATCATATGTGATGAAAATAATGGATATCCATTTTTTTCAAAAAATCCTTTTCCATAATCAAGTAAACCATCTATCCAAGGAAGTAATTTTCTTGAACAGTGATCTGTGTGGATCACTACTTTTGAGTTGTAATCATCTATTGTCTTGTGAATGTGATATGCTCCAGCAATAGAACCTGAAATAGATGAGTTAAAGCCTTTATTTGGCATTCCTTTTCCTGCTATAAATTGAGAACCTCCGTTAGAGAATTGAATTATTACAGGGCTGTTTAATTCAGATGCTGTTTCAAGTACTGAGTTTATAGTATTTGTGCCAGATACATTAATTGCAGGAAGAGCAAATTTTTTCTTTTTAGCTAGTTTATATAATTCTTGATTGCTTTTACCGTAGATGAAATTGTTTTTCAAAATGAATGTGTGTTAAATTTTGTCAAAAATATTAAACTTATTTTAAAAAGGGTAATTAATACCGATATTAAATACTGCCTTATTTAAACTAAAGTCTTTGAACCATCTATTGCTTTTTTCTTTAGCAGGATTATATGTCTTAAAAGCAGTGTCAAGTCTTAGAACAAAAAAGTTAAAATCATATCTTAGACCAAACCCAGTACCTATTGCTAATTCACTTAGATCAGATAAATTATTAAATGTCATGGAGTCATCGTCTACATTATCATTTATGTTCCAAATATTCCCAAAATCCATAAAAAATGCACCATTTAAATTACCAGAAATTTTATTTCTGTATTCTAAATTAAATGCAATTTTTAAGTTTGCCTCGTTAAATTCATTAATATTATTACTGCTTCCTGGTCCAAGTTTATATGCCTTCCATGCCCGGTTATCATTTGACCCACCAGCGTAATAAGACCTTGTAAATGGAATATAATTTGAATTACCATATGGTATAGCAATTCCTGTAAAAACTCTAAATGCAAATACATTACCATTGTTTAAAAGAACATGCTTTATATAATTTATCTCAGCTTTAGTATATTGAGATGGTAAAATATTCGAAATTTCCACTTTATTATTTGAATTCAAATTCCCTCCTCTTAGTAATTCGTTGAAAAGGTTACCAACCATCTCAAATTTAAATCGAAATTGGGAAAAGTTTTCATCTAAAAAATTTTCTTGGGTATTTCTGTTTAATGTAATGGAGGAACCAATTATTAGATTGTTTTCAGTAAGTCTTTCTTTCCTTTCTAGTATTGAATTTACATTATTATAGAAATCAGTACCTGAACTTAGTGAAGTCTCATTATTAAGTACCTGATTTATAAACAAATCAGATCCTTCTGGAATAATTAAGTCACCATTTTCATTTATTATTGATTGATCTATGTTGTATAAAGATGATATATAATTTAGTTTATCATATGAGTTTTTATACACATTAAAATAATTTGAAATGTTTTGATTATTTACATATTCAAAATCAAGTAATCTAAGATTTATTTTAGAGTATATTGAAGGGTTCCAGTTTACTTCATAAATTCCACTATAATATTGCTTGTCAAGACCAATGTTTTTTTGAACTGTAGATCCAACTAATATATTAGTAACAGGATTCATTTCTTTTCTTATTATCCTTTCAGATTTAAAAGGAAGAATTGCTCTTGGAATTCTTAAGTTTAGATTTCCACCTAATTCAAATAAATTAAAAAAGGAATCATTTGGATCACCTATGTCCTTTGAAGCACCAATAGAGTTGTTAAGATTTAGCGAAAGGTTTTCAGTGGCTCTGAATATATTCCTGATATTAAAATTTGTACCAAAAGAAATTCCAAAATCTTCAATATTAGAGTGAGTGAAATCTAAATCAAATCCAAGACTAAATCTGTCTCTTGGAAGAAGATATATTGAAGATGATAATGAATCATTAAATTCCTCCGTTATAATTCTTGGATATTTAAAAGCTCCTAAATTAGAAAAATACCTTGAAGTTAAAAGCTTCTTTTCATCACTATAATTTTCACCTTTTTTATAAAAAATAGGTTCAGTTAGTGATTTTGGACTATAATTTAAATTTCCTTTAGAAAATATTTTAATCCCTTTATAATTTACAGAGTCTGTAAATGAATTAATATTTGATAATTCATCCAGCGTTTCAACATAAATATTTATATCATTGATTTTTTTAATTTCATATATACTATCTTCTTTAGGGTTTTTAATACTTATGATTAATGGTATTCTTTTATTAATTCCAGAACTATCTATTAATACATTATAGCTTATGCTTCTTTGTTGAAAATCATAAATGCCATTATTTTTAAATAATTTTACAAGCCTATCTCTTTCTAATATTAATTTAGTGATTGAAAAGTTTTCATCTTGTTTTAAGAAACTTAATCTTTTGTTTGTCCTAATTAGGGAATCTATATCTTTAGACTTTACATCTATTGAAATTGAATCAATTAAATATCTTGTATTTGTAGTTACATTATATTTTATTTTAGCTTGATTTTCGTTAATTATTGTGTCAACGTAAACATTTGAATCAAAAAACCCTTCATTTTTATAA
>JAQXBP010000003.1:0-5715 GCA_029252345.1 Flavobacteriaceae bacterium
AACATCCTCTCCTGTATGTAATCCAACTCCACTTAGAGAGGATTCTTTAGAAATTGTTTTCTGTGGAACAGTTCTTCTTATCATCAGTCTTTTTTATCAATTTTTTTAACTATTTCAGGTAAGTTTTTAAAGTGAACATATGATTTATTATAATTCATATAAGAAATTGCAGGTGTTCCGGTAACTCTAGAATTACTTTCTATATTTGAGGTTACACCGGCTTGTGCTTGAATCTTTACGTTATCACCAATCTTAATGTGTCCTATTATACCAACTTGACCTCCAATCATACAATTTTTACCAATTTTAGTTGATCCAGCAACTCCAGATTGAGCTGCAATTGCAGTATTTTCTCCAATTTCAACATTATGAGCTATTTGAATTTGGTTATCAAGTTTAACACCATTATTAATTATTGTAGAACCTAAAGTAGCCCTATCTAAAGTAGAATTAGAACCAATTTCAACATTATCTCCGATTACAACATTTCCTGTTTGAGGTATTTTTTTATAGCTACCATCATCATTGGGAGCAAACCCAAAACCGTCAGATCCAATTGTAGTTGAGCTATGAATTATACAATTTTGACCTATTATAGTATCATCTAATATTTTTACACCTGGGTAAATTAAACAACCATTTCCGATCTCAACATTATTTCCAATAAAGACTTGATTTTCAATAATACATTTTTCGCCTATAACTGAATTTTCTCCAACTGTAGAAAAAGAACCAATAAATGAAGAATCTGAAATCTTTGATGATTTATCAATATCAGTTAATTGACTAATACCTTTTCTTTTTGAAAGATCTTTGTCAAACAATTCAAGAATTGTAGTAAATGAAGAATAAGGATCTTTTACTTTAATTAAAGTAAGTTCAATTTTTTCAGTTGGTTCAAAATCGCTGGAAACAATAGCAGCGGATGCTTTTGTTGTATATATGAACTCTGTATATTTTGGATTAGCCAGAAAAGTTAATGACCCTTTAGCCCCCTCCTCAATCTTAGAAATATTAAAAATATCAATATCTCTATCTCCAACTACAGAACCATTTATTTGATCAGCAATATGACCGACTGTTAAATTCATATCTGCAAAATTAAAAAATTATGACAAATGCTTATATTTAGCAACATTAATATGAAGATAAAATTTCAATTAAATCAATTAAGTACTGTTTCAGATGATGTTAAAAAAAATATTAATAAAAATATTGTTTTAATAAGTGGTGATATGGGAGCAGGTAAAACTACCCTAATTAAAGAAATACTTAAATCAATGAATGTAATTGATAATATTTCAAGCCCAACATTTTCAATAATTAACGAGTATAATACTAGCAAAGAAGATATTATTTATCATATGGATTTATACAGGATTAAAAGTATGGATGAGTTAGAAGGAATTGGGTTATTTGAATATTTAGAATCTGGTAATCTTTGTATGATTGAATGGGGGGAAATGATAGAAGAAATCATAGAATCAGAATTCAATAAATTTGTTATCTCGAATGAAGGTCAATCAAGAATTATAGAAAAAATTAAATGAGTTTTTTAAAAAGATTGTATTATTATTCTACAGGGTTTATAATTGGTATATTTTTCCTGTTCTTCATATTCAATGGAAAAAGAACATCTTGCAATTATGGTCCTAGCGCAAGAGTTATAGATAATATTATTTCAAAAGAATTAATTTTAAAATCAAATATTGAGTCAATTGACAGCCTGGGGTTAATTGATCTTATTTCAGAGGGAAAAGTAATATTCAATAAAAGTGAACCTAATCAAAAACCTTGTGGAATATACTATATAGAAACAGATTCTTTAAACTTTATCATTACTAATTGTGAGGATAACGCAACTATCGAAATTAAGTAGTCTTTCTTCTTTTTAATTCAGATTTAATTAATTCTAATTCTCTTGAGGTCTGACCTTTTACAGAGGTGTTTTCGTCAGCTCTCCTTATCAAATATGGTATTACTTCCTTAATTGGTCCAAATGGAAGATACTTAATAGCATTAAACCCTTCATTTGCAAGATTAAAGGATATGTTATCACTCATGCCGTAAAGTTGACCAAACCATACTTTTTGATTACTATTATTGACCTTATTAGACTTCATCAAATCTATTATATTATATATGCTTTCTTCATTATGTGTTCCTGAGAAAAGAGAGAATATATTTAAGTTTGATAAAATAAAAGAGGCCCCTTCATTAAAATTTAGATCAGTTAATTTTTTAGAATCACAAATTGGAGATCTATAATTATTCTTTATAGCTCTTTTGTTTTCTTTCTCAATATATGCTCCCCTAACAAGCTTGATTCCAATAAAGAATGTTTCTTTTTCAGCAATATCTTTAAGTCTTTTAAGGTAATCAAGTCTATCATGTCTATACATTTGAGATGTATTAAAAACAATGCTTTCCTGTTTATTATACTTAATCATCATTCTTAATACTATTTCATCTATAGAATCTTGAATCCAGGATTCTTCTGCATCAACAAGTATTTTAACACCCTTTTTATGAGCAAAATTACAAATGGTGTCGAACCTACTTAATATCTTGTTATACAGCCCCTGTTCATTATTATCTAAAGATTTATTTTCTGAAACTTTTTGTAGAATCTTTGAGCTAGCTATCGCTGTTGGTTTAAAAACTGTAAAGTCAAGGATGTTTTTTTTTGCAACAAATTCAATAGAATCTATCACTTCATTTAATGAGGTGTCATAAGATTCTTCATTCTCAAGACCTTCAACTGAGTAGTGAAGATAGCTTTTAACATTTTTATCATAAAGTCTTTCAACAGTCTTGAAAGATTCATCTAGTGATTCACCGGAACAGAATTGCTCGAATACTGTTCCCTTAACTAAAAACAATATAGGTAATCTAAGTTTAAGGGAAAGCTCTAGGGCTTTCTTCCCAATATTAGTAAGAGATTTATTAGATATTATTTTAAATAAAAAGTAGGCTTTCTTTAGTTCAAAGTTTGATTTAAGTGAAAAACCATTTTTAGTATTGTCTAAAAGCATAAAATAAATACCTAATTTTGCAGTAAAACTAATCAAAATTAATTAATGAAAATAGATCAATATTCATTACTAAAGGAAAAATTAATCTCTGATAAATATTCTTCAATATTTATTTTAGTTGATGATAATACAGATAAATTTTGTTTAGATATTTTTAGGGAGAAGTCAGGTATTGAAGAGTTTAATAAAATAATTATTAAATCAGGTGAAGAATATAAGAATATAGAATCGTGTCTATTTATTTGGGATAGACTCAATGAGTTTAATGCTGATAGAAAATCACTTTTAATAAATTTGGGAGGAGGTGTTTTAACAGATATGGGAGGTTTTTGTGCATCTACATATTTAAGAGGAATAAGTTTTATTAATATCCCAACTACTCTTCTTGGAATGGTTGATGCTGCTCATGGCGGTAAAACAGGTATTGATTTTAAATTACTAAAAAATCAAATAGGAGTATTTAAAGATCCTTTAGAGGTAATCCTAGATAGTGATTATCTTAAAACTTTATCCAAAGATGAATTTATTAATGGATATGCAGAGGTTTTTAAGCACAGTCTTCTTACAAACAACCCAGATCTTGATTTCAATTCGTTAATTAAGAAAGATTTTTTTAAAGATGTTAAGTATATAATTTCTAAATATTCAGAAATTAAAAATGAAGTTGTTAAGTCAGATAAATTTGAATCTAATCATAGAAAAATCCTTAATCTTGGACACACTATTGGTCATGCTGTAGAATCATATTCTTTTATGTCTAGCGCAATAAAAGAATTAAAACATGGAGAAGCTATAATAGTTGGGCTTATTACGGAGCTTTATATTTCTTATAAACAACTTAGTTTTCCACTATCTGACTTGGAAAACATAAAAACAGAGTTATTAAAATACTTTAAGTTGATTCATTTTTCAGACAATGATATAAGTCAGATTTATGACCTGATGTTGTTTGATAAAAAAAATGAAGGAAGTAAGATAAATTTTGTTTTACTAGAAAGAATTGGAAAACCTGTTGTTGATAAAGAAATAGACAGAGAGCTGTTTATTGATTCATTCAGTTACTACAATAATAGTTTATAGATCCTGAAAGATATTTTTCATTAATCTTTTCTTATCATTTATGCTTTCTTCTAAGGAAATCATTGTTTCGGTTCTTAAAACCCCCTCAACATCATCAATTGAAAATATAATATCTCTAGCATGTTCAGTCCCTTTTGCTCTAATCTTACAGAAAATATTATACTTACCTGTGGTAATGTGTGCAACTGTGATATAGGGTTTCTTTTTGAGTTCTTCAATAATCTCATATGTTCTTCTTGAACGATCAATAAGTATTCCTACATAAGCTATAAAGTTGTATCCAAGCATCTTATAGTCTAACGTTAGTGAGGAACCTTTTATGATAGCTAAATCCTCCATTTTTTTAACTCTAACATGAACAGTACCAGCCGAAATTAAAAGTCTTTTGGCTATTTCAGTAAAAGGTGTTCTAGTGTTATCAATTAAGATGTCTAGGATTTTTCTATCGACGTCGTCTAGTTTTTGCATTTTGATTGGTGTATATGCTAAAATATTAATTTTTATACTGATTATAAAATTTCATCAATAATTACTTTTTTTATTTCTCTTTATTTGTACATTTTACAAATGTTTCTTATGTTTACAATTGTAAACTTATAAATGTTTATAACTTATAAATCAATAACTTAAAGAATTTAATAAAAGTAAAGAATGAATAATAAAGATATACTAAATAGAATTAAAACTATAATAGATGAAAGCAATCTAACAAACTCTGAATTTGCAAAAAAGTTAGGTGTTCCTAAATCTTCCATCTCTCACCTACTCTCTGAAAGAAATAATCCAAGCTTAGATATTGTTTATAAGATTTCAACTGCTTTTGATGATGTTACTACTGATTACTTAATCTTTGGTAAGAATAAACCCATAAATAATCAAATTAACGAGCCTAGAGAGCTTTTTTCTCTTCCAGATAAGGAAATCTCTGAAAATTCTGTTAAAGATTCTAATAATAAGCTTAAATCAATCGTTCTTATTTATGAAAACAATAAATTTGAACAAATAGATAAACTTTAAAATGAAAAGGATATTATTTCTATTACTGTTATTGACTTCATGTTACTCAGTTGAAAGAAATTGTGTTGATTTCAAAACTGGTGTATTTGAGTTTTCTACATCTGTAAACGACTCTATAATTACTTCAACTTTTACAAGAACTAATAATTATGAAATTGAAACATTTAACGGAGTGAAGGATTCATCCATAATTAAATGGGTAAATGAATGTGAGTTCTTATTAACTAAAATTAAACCTAAAACAAATCAAGAAAAAAGACCAATAAGAATTAAAATACTTAGAACTTATGGAAATCAATATGATTTTGAGTTCTCAGGCGTTAATAATCCAGATAGAATAAGCAGAGGAACAGTTAGAAGAGTATCTAATTAAAAGGATTATTTACGAGGTTTTGCATGACCTCCAGGATCAATTTGATTTAAGTCAACACCTGTTTTTTTTAAAAAGTCTTTTTTAAACTTTTCATTTCTTTTTTTTCTTGCCATCAAAGATTTAAAAAATTTAATTATCATATCTCTATTTAAATTGAATGTATACAAGACATATCACTACTATGATTGTACAAATGATTATTACTTTGTT
>JAQXBP010000004.1:0-13202 GCA_029252345.1 Flavobacteriaceae bacterium
CAATATGGGGTGTTAAAGATATACTTAATTTATCAAGAGGAGGAATACTTAATGAAGATGAGCTTATTAAAAATATTGAAACAGGAAAGGTTGGTTTTGCGGGTATTGATACATTTGAAAATGAACCTAAGCCGAGTATTAAGATTCTTATGAATTCAAGTATATCTTTAACACCCCATATTGGTGCAGCTACTAATGAAGCACAGGATAGGATTGGTGTTGAACTTGCAGATAAAATTAATGAGATTTTAGGGTAATGAAGAAACTAAAAGAGAGATGGGGAATAACTTCCAACTTTCAAATAGTGGTAATTATAGTTGTATTTGCTATTACGGGTTCTACAAGTGCCTATATTTCAGGACCATTAACAGAATACTTAATTGGAGATATTAACATTAATTCTTTTTTTAAAATTATTATTAGGATTATAGTTTTAACTCCTATTTATCAAGTTTTATTATTATTCTTTGGTTTCATTTTCTTTCAATTCAATTTCTTTTTTCAATTTGTTAAAAGATTTTTGACCTTCTTCGGATTTGGTTTTTTATTCAGAGATTAAATCACTAAAATTTACTCTTAATTTTGCAAGCTTTGGATTTATAACTGCTTGACAATAAGCATTTTCAGGATTTTTTGTAAAGTAATCATGGTGATATTGTTCAGCGACATAAAAATCTCCAATATTATTAACTTCTGTTACAATCTTATCTTTGAAAATATTTTCCTTTTCCAGATATTGAATAAAATCAACAATTAAAGATCTCTCCCCTGTATTACAGAATATTGCAGACCTATACTGAGTACCTACATCTGCACCTTGTCTATTTATAGAAGTTGGATCGTGAACAACAAAGAAAATACTTAATATCTGTGAAATATTAATATTATCATCATATTCAATCTTTACTACTTCAACATGATTTGTATATCCTTCACAAACCTCTTCATAAGTTGGGTTTGGATTATCACCACCCATATAGCCTGGTGAAATTGAAACTATACCCCTCACTTTTTTAAATACTGACTCAATACACCAAAAACAACCCCCACCTAAATATATGACTCTATTCATTTTCAGATTTTAAACTAAAAGATTAATATTGTAAAAGTATGGAAATCTTATTATCAGCTAAAAATATTTCAAAAACATTTCAAGGAAAAAAAGTTCTTGATAATATAAACATTGAAATAAAAAAATCAGAGGTTGTTGCAATTTCAGGAATGTCTGGAGCTGGAAAGACTACTTTATTGAATATCCTTAGCACACTTGATAATCCCGATACCCAAAGTAATTCTTCTTTAGTTATAAATAATCAAGATGTTTTTAATTTAAACAACAATGATCTTTCAGTTCTTAGGAATCAAATGATTGGATTTGTTTTTCAATTTCACGAGCTTATACCAGAGCTAAACATTATAGAAAATGTATGTCTTCCTGCTTGGATAAAAAAGGATAGTAATGCTGAAGATAAAGCTAAAGAACTACTAGAATACTTTGGTTTGATTGATTTTCTTCATAAAAAACCCTCAACCCTTTCAGGTGGGGAAAAACAAAGAGTTGCTATTGCTAGGTCTTTAATTAATGAACCTAAAATTATTTTTGCTGATGAACCTACAGGTAATCTTGATTCAAAGAATTCAAAAATCCTTTTTGACTTATTTTTTAAATTAAGAGATGACTATAATTGTTCAGTTGTTATTGTAACACATAATGAAAGTAATGCAAATATTTGCGATAGAAAACTTTTAATTGTTGATGGAAAAATTAAAAGTTAATATTCCAGATTTAAAAGATTTTTTAGATGAAAAGTCTCTTAAGTATGAATCTAAGTCTTTTATTAAAGATGATCCAATTCTTATTCCTCATCAATTTAGTAATCAAAAAGACGTAGAGGTTTCTGCTTTTTTAACATCCGTTATTTCCTGGGGTAACAGAAAATCAATCATTAACAGCAGTAAAAAAATTATTGATTACATGGATGGTTCTCCATATGATTTTATAATTAACCACAGTAGTAAAGATTTAAGTAAAACTAATAGATCAATTCATAGAACTTTTAACTTAATTGATCTTAATTACTTTATTAGATCCTTGAAAAATATTTATATTGAATATGGTGGTATTGAGCATATATTATCAAATAATGAAAATGGAGAGAATCTCCAAGAACGCATCTCCTCATTTAAAGAAATCTTTTTCTCTTTAGATTACCCTGATCGAACTAAAAAACACCTTCCTTCCCCCCTAGATGGATCAAGTGCTAAAAGATTTAATATGTTTCTTCGATGGATGGTAAGAACAAGTGAAAGAGGTGTAGACTTTGGATTATGGACTAAAATAGATAGATCAGAGCTCTCCCTACCCTTAGATGTTCATACTGGTAGAATAGCAAGGGATTTAGGCTTATTAACTAGGAAATTAAATGATCATAAGTCTGTAAAAGAAATTGATTCAAAATTAAGAGAAATGGATCCTATAGATCCTGTTAAATATGACTATGCTCTTTTTGGACTTGGAGTGTATGAAAATTTTTAACTTGAATTATCTCCATGAATTAAATAAGTTTAGTTAATTTTGTTAAATTCTTTTCTAGATGAGTATACTCATAAAATCCGCAACTTTAGTAGATAGTAAGAGTAATTTAAATTTTAAACAAAAAGACATTTTAGTCAAAGATGGTGTTATTGTTGACATCGCAGACTCTATTGACTCTAAATCTAAACTTGTTCTTGACTTTAAAAACCTTCATGTTTCAAGAGGATGGATGGATACTTCTGTAAGTTTTGGAGAACCTGGGTATGAAGAAAGAGAAAGTATTTCAAATGGTTTAAATACTGCAGCTTCTTCTGGGTTTACATCTATTTTATTAAACCCTGACTGTAATCCCCTAGTTGATTCCCATTCTGCTGTTGAATTTTTAAAGAAAAAATCAACTAATACTACAACTAAAGTTTATCCTGTTGCAAACCTAACATCTAATTCAAACGGTAAAGATTTAGCCAGTCTATATGATATGAAACTTGCAGGTGCCGTTGCATATGGCGATTATAAAAAACCAATAAATGATTCTTCAATATTAAAAATTGCTTTAGAATACACTAAAACCTTTGGTGGGAGAGTTATTTCATTTTGTCAAGATGAATTTTTATCTGAAAACGGTGTAATAAATGAAAGCATTGTCAGCACTGAACTTGGACTTAAAGGTATTCCGGATATATCTGAATCAATTAATATTTATAGAGACATTCAAATATTAAATTATACTAATGGTAAGCTTCACATTCCATATGTTAACACAAAAATGGGAGTCGAACTTATAAGAGATGCAAAAAAAAGGAATTTAGATATAACAGCTAGCACAAGTTTAGCACACCTAATATTCTCAGATAAAGACATAAAGGAGTTTAATACTAACCTTAAGATTAACCCACCCCTTAGATCTGAAATTGATTGCAAAGCGGTTAAAGAAGGATTAATTGACGGAACAATTGACTATTTAACCAGCATGCATGAGCCTTTAGATATAGATAACAAAAAAGTTGTATTTGATATTGCCTCTCCTGGTTCAATTGGTCTTGAATCAGTTTTTGGTAATATGTGTAATAATTTTACACTTGAAAAAACAATTGATATACTGACTAGACATAAATCAATTTTTGAAATAGAAGATCACCCAATTGAGAAAGGATCTCCTGCAGATTTAACACTATTTAACCCAGATAAATCATATGAATTTTCAAATAAACACATATTATCTACCTCAAAAAATTGTGCTTATTTGGGAAGTAAACTCAAAGGAATTGTATACGGATCAATCAACAATAACAATTCTACATTAAATAGTTTATGGACTTAGATTACTTAATTAGAAGACCTAATGACGGTCAAAATAAAAATGGATGTATTTTCTTATTTCACGGTTACGGAAGCAATAAAGAAGATCTCTTTGCATTAGAACAATATCTCCCTAAAAATCAGACAATTATTTCATTAGAGGCTCCATTAAAACTTCCTTTTGGAGGTTTTTCTTGGTTTAACATAGACTACTCTGATGTTATAGAAAATAATTTAGATAAACGCTATAAGGAGATAAATGATAGTATAAATAACATAGTGGATAATATTGATAGACATATTGAAAATGAGAATTTAAACAAAGAGAATATTTCTATTCTTGGATTCAGTCAAGGTGGAAGCATATGCTGGAAACTTGGTCTTGATTTTAGCTCTAAATTCAGAAGAATAATTCCTATGAGTTCATTTATTCACCCCTCCTATTTAAATAATAAGCTAGATAACTATAAAGATTTGCTTGTATATAGTTCTCATGGTTTACAAGATGATGTTATTCCTATTGATTTAGTAGAAAATTATATTTTAGAATTATCAAAAAATAATAACCTGACTTTTGAAAAATATAATTCTGGACACACTATTAATCAAAGAAACTTGTTAAGTCTTGTTGAGTGGTTAGATAATACAGCTATTTAATTTACTTCTAAAACTAATCCATCATAAGCTAGGTTTACAGATTCTGGAAGTTTATCACACACTTCTTTATGAAATCCCATGTTATGACTAATATGAGTGAAATATGTGTTTTTTGGCTTTATGAAGTTAACTATATCTAATGCTTCTTCGACATTAAGATGAGATGGATGAGATTCATATCTTAAGGAATTTATTACAAGTATATCTAACTCTTTAAGCTTTTCTAATTCAGTCTCTGAAATTGTTTTCACGTCAGTTAAATAAGCAAAATTTCCAATTCTAAAGCCTAATACAGGTAATCTCAAATGAACTGATTCAATTGGTGTAATATTTAAACCAAATAACTCAAAGTCATTCTCTTTATTTATAAGATTAACATCGAAGTCAGGAGCTCCCGGATATTTTTGTTTTGGATCAAAAATATATGCAAACCTTTCATGAAGTGATTCTAAAACCCTTTCATGAAGATAAATAGGGATTTTTCCTTGTCTAAAAAAAAATGGCCTAACATCATCAATTCCTGTGGTATGATCGGCATGTTCATGGGTAAATATTATAGCATCTAACTTTTTACAATTAGTTCTTAACATTTGCTGTCGAAAGTCGGGTCCACAATCTATGACAAAACTAAAACTATCATATTCTATCAATATTGAAGATCTGAGTCTCTTATCACAAGGATCTTTGCTAAATGAAACAGGGTGGTCGCTTCCTATAACAGGTATACCCTGTGAAGTGCCTGTTCCTAAAAAAGTTATTTTAAGCACATATAAATCTATGATATTTTATTCTCTTTTATTAAACAATCTTTGTAATTTTACAAAAAAACCGATGAACATAATTCTTCCTGGAGACAAGGATTACGAATCAAGACCTTCAGTACAAAGAAAATCTCTCAGAATTAATCTTAATGAGAATATTTACGGAACTTTTGTTGAAATAGGTGCAGGTCAAGAAGTAGCAAGAAACTTTTATCGTGTAGGTGCTGCCTCTGGAACAATTGCTAAATCTATGAGTGCGTATGATAAAGCTTTCAGTGATAGTATTTATGGAAAAGAAGATAATGGAAGGTATGTAACTCAAAATCGTCTTGATAAAATGCTAGACCATGAGATGAATCTTCTAGAAGAGAGAATTTCTAGAGATAAAAATCCCGATAAATTCTTTTTTGTATATGCAAATACAGTCGCTACTATTGATTTTGCAAAGAAATTTAAAGGTCACGGTTGGATGGGAATAAAGTTTCAAACCGATCCTAATGAAGAGTATTCTGAAATTAAGCTTCATTTAAGATTTCGTCAAAACGAAGCTAAACTTCAACAAGAGAGCCTTGGAATTATGGGTGTTAATCTTATTTATGGTGCTTTCTACAAACACAACGAGCCATTAAAATTAATGAAGTACTTAACTGATCACCTTGATGATCAATCAATTGAAATTGATACTATTAATTTTAGTGGACCTTTATTTAAAGATGTTGATAATAGATTAATTAGCCTTGAGTTAGTTAGATTAGGTATGACAGATGCAGTAATATTTGATGAAAATGGAACAAATGTTCTTCCAGCTCAAGTATTATATAAAAAGAATATTCTAACACTTAGAGGTAGCTATAGACCTATTACTAAAGTTAATGAGGAAATGTTCAAGAAATCACTTGAAGCGTTTTTGAAAGAAAAAAAGGTGAAAGAAGAAAATACTATAGTAGTATTTGAAATCACTCTTTCAAACTTAAGGTCTACAGGTGATATTGATGATAGTGATTATCTAGATAGAGCAAAGCTTTTATGTTCTATGGGTCATAAGGTTATGATATCTAATTTTTCAGAGTATTTTAAACTGGTTCAGTACCTAACTACTTATACTAAGAAGCAATTAGGATTAACTATGGGAGTAAGAAACTTTATTGAGATTTTTGATGAAGAATATTATGACAACCTTAAGGGTGGGATTTTAGAAGCCTTTGGTAATATTTTCAAGAACAATATGAAAATATACCTTTACCCCCTATTTGATAAGGATAATGGTGTTATAATTGATTCAAATAACCTTAAACTTGAAGATAACATGAAAGAATTCTACAAATACTTCAAGGTTAATAATAAAATTCGTGATCTAGAATTCAATGAACAATTCTTAAAAATCTTTTCAAAAGATATCTTAAAACAGATTAAGAATAATCAATCTGGCTGGGAAGATAAAGTTCCCGAAGGTATATCTGAAATGATTATTAAGAAAAAGATGTTTGGCTATAAATAATTAGTCAATTATCTGATCAGTATGCTCTTTAGTATTTACTTTATCTATTATTCTTTCAATAACACCTTCTTCATTTATAATAAATGTAGTTCTTAAAACTCCTTCATATTCATTTCCTCTAAATTTCTTTTTTCCCCAAACACCAAATGCATCAATAAGTTCCCTTGAATCATCTGCTAAAAGGTTATATTTAAATCCAAACTTATCAGCAAACTTATTCTGTTTATCTACGGTGTCAGGACTTACACCAATTACCTCATAACCTTGAGCTGTAAGTCTCGAATAATTGTCATTTAAGTTACAACCTTGAGCTGTACATCCAGGAGTATTTGCCCTTGGATAAAAGAATAAAACAATTTTTTTTCCTTTAAAGTCAGAAAGATTTACAGATTCGCCTTTATGTGTTGTTACATTTATATTTGGTATCTTATCGCCTATTTTTAACATAATTATTTTTTTTCAAAAGTAAGTAAATGAAACTAAAAGAAAAAGTTGATTTCTTAATTAATAAATTAGAAGAAATTTACCCTACTCTTGATATTCCACTTGATCATAAAGATCCATATACACTCCTAATTGCTGTATTAATGTCTGCTCAGAGCACTGACAAAAAAGTCAATCAGATCACCCCTATTCTATTTAAAAATGCAGATAACCCTTATGATATGATAAAGTTATCCATAGAGGAAATTAGAAGTATCATAAAACCTGTTGGATTATCTCCTACTAAATCTAAAGGAATATGGAATTTATCTAAAATTCTGATTGATAAATATGATGGAAAGGTACCAGAAGATATAAGTAAATTAGAAGAGCTTCCTTCTGTTGGTCATAAAACAGCTAGTGTTGTTGTTTCTCAGGCTTTTGGTCAACCGGCATTCCCTGTGGACACTCATATACATAGACTTATGTATAGGTGGGGACTATCTACAGGAAAGAATGTACAAAAAACAGAGTTAGATGCTAAAAGATTATTCCCTAAATCTAAATGGAACAGTCTTCATCTAAGAATAATTTTTTATGGAAGAGAATTCTGTCCAGCTCGTGGGTGGGATATTGATAATGACACTATAACAAAAACTATTGGTAGGAAGTCTATAATTAATAAACTTATTAAGTAATTTTGCATTTTTAAAGCTTTAATGAAAGACTTATCTAAAATTGACCCTAAACACAATATCATTATAAAAGGTGCGAAACTTCATAACCTTAAGAATATTGATGTCGTTATTCCAAGGAATAAATTCACTGTCATAACAGGACTTTCAGGCTCTGGTAAATCATCTCTTGCATATGACACTCTTTACGCTGAGGGTCAAAGAAGATATGTTGAAAGTCTTTCTTCCTATGCAAGGCAGTTTATGGGTAAACTTAATAAACCTAAAGTAGATTATATTAAGGGAATTTCCCCTGCTATAGCAGTTGAACAAAAAATAAACACATCAAATCCTAGATCAACAGTTGGAACTAAAACAGAAATCTATGATTATCTAAAATTACTATTTGCGAGAATTGGTAAAACATATTCACCTAAATCAAATAAAATCGTAAGAAAAGATTCTACATCAGATGTTGTAGATTATATAGTAAATCAAAAAATAAAATCCAAACTCTTACTTTTAGCTACAGTTGAGTCATCTTCAAAAAAAGTATCACTAAACAAACTTGAAATCTTAAAAAAACAAGGTTTTGTTAGAATATTTAAGGATAATGAAGTCATAAATATTAGTGATGTTGAAAATAAGGAAATAATCAATTTTAAACTTGTAGTAGACAGATTAGTAGTAAGTAATAATTCTGATTTTAAATCTAGAGTAGCTGACTCTGTTGAATTATCTTTTTATGAAGGAAAAGGAATTTGCTCAGTATTTAATATTGAAACTAGAGAAGAGGTTTCATTTTCAAATAATTATGAAATGGATGGGTTAAAATTTATTGAACCATCTGTGCATTTATTTAGTTTTAATAATCCTTTTGGAGCATGTAAAAATTGTGATGGATTTGGAGAAACTATTGGAATTGACGAAGAACTAGTAATTCCTAATAAAGGTTTATCAGTCTATGATGATGCTATTGCTCCCTGGAGAGGAACTGGTTTGAGAAAGTATTACATGAAGCTAATCGATAACGCTGAATTATTTGATTTCCCTTTATATAAACCATACAACCAACTCTCAAAAGAAGAAGTTAGAGTTCTGTGGGATGGTAATGAACATTTTGGTGGAATTAATAAATTCTTTAAATATTTAGAAAAGAAAAACTATAAAATTCAAAATAGAGTTTTGCTTTCTAGATATAGAGGTAAAACTTTATGTAATGACTGTAAAGGGAGTAGATTAAGACAAGAAGCTTATTTTGTTAAGATTGATGATAAAAATTTACCTGAGATTCTATCAATGCCTATTGATAAGCTTAGTAAATTCTTTCAAGAGATAAATCTTAATAAGACAGACAGGGACGTTTCAAGTAGAATTTTAAAAGAGGTAAAAAACAGAATAGACTATTTAATGAATGTTGGACTTAGCTATCTAACCTTAAACAGAAAAGCAAATACACTTTCAGGTGGAGAGACACAAAGAATTAATTTAGCCTCTTCTCTTGGTAGTAGCTTGGTTGGATCAACTTATATTCTTGATGAACCATCCATTGGTTTACACTCTAGAGATAATGACAATTTAATAAAGATTTTAAAAAACCTGAAAGACATTGGTAATACTGTAATTGTTGTAGAACATGATGAAGAAATTATACTTTCAGCTGATCATATTGTAGATATTGGACCAAAAGCAGGGACTTTAGGGGGTGAGGTTGTTGGAGAAGGTAGTGTAAAAGAGCTTTTGAAATCTGATACATTAACCTCTAAATATTTAAATAAAATTGAACGAATTGAATATCCAAGTTCAAGAAGAGAATCCAGTTATTTTATAAATGTAAATGGTGCTAAAGAAAATAATTTACAAAATATTACTGTAAAGATTCCACTAGGATGCTTAACTATGATTACAGGTGTTTCGGGAAGTGGTAAATCAACATTAGTGAAAAAAATCATTTACCCTGCCCTATTAAACTACTTTAGAGACTATTCTCATAAACCTGGTAAATTCAACGATATATCTGGCAATCTTAGTAAAATTAAATCTGTACAATTTATAGACCAAAACCCCATTGGTAGGTCATCTAGATCAAACCCTGTTACTTATCTTAAGGTATATGATGATATTCGCAATCTTTATGCTAAAATACCCCAGTCTGTTTCAAAAGGATTTAAATCTAAGTTCTTCTCATTTAACACTGATGGCGGAAGGTGTGATGAGTGTAAAGGTGAAGGAATAGTAAAAATTGAAATGCAATTTATGGCAGATGTTGAATTAGAATGTGATATCTGCAAGGGGAAGAGATTTAAAGATGAGATAACTGCTATAAAATACAATGGCGTAAGCATAGACATGTTACTTAAAATGACTGTAGATGATTCAATTCAATTTTTCAGAAAGTATAATCAATCAAAAATTGTAAGTAAATTATTACCTCTTCAATCTGTTGGACTTGGTTATGTATCACTTGGCCAGTCATCTAATACATTATCAGGTGGAGAAGCTCAAAGAATTAAACTAGCATCATTTATAGGTAAAGGTGATCAAATCGAAAAGACATTTTTCATTTTTGATGAACCTACAACTGGACTTCACTTTCATGATGTTAGAAAGTTATTAAACACCTTTGACAAGCTTATAAGAATGGGTCATTCTATTCTTGTTATTGAACATAATTTAGACATGATATCCTGTGCAGATCATATTATTGATCTAGGTCCTGAAGGTGGGGATAAAGGCGGTAAAGTTGTTGCTGAGGGAAGCCCTGAGGAAATAATAAAAAATAAAAACTCATATACTGGCCAATACCTTAAGAGTAAAATTATTTAATTACCAGTTCTTATTGAATTTATCTATGAAGATATTTACATCGTCACTTAATCTAAATATATAGGCTGAAAGTGTATATAGTGTTAGAATTAATGTTGATTTTACTGTTATATTAATAACAGGCTGAAAATCTAATTGTAGGTTAGAGAATATGATATAAGCAATTCCACTAAGTACAATAATTTTAATTGTATCCTTACTATAGGGATGTATATTAAATTTAGATTTTACTAGATAAATTTTTAATGAATTCATTATGGTTAAAACAATTAGAGTAGCGTAAGCAGCACCAATAATACCGTAATCTGTTATTAGGTAAATATTTAACACCACTGCCAATACAGATGAAAATAAAGAAAACCAAAATGTATAGTAATAGTATTTAGAATTTGAAATTATATTATTAATACATCCTATAGACATTGAGTAAAGTTTACCAAAAGAAACAATTATTACTATTGGAATTCCAATTGAGTATCCATCCTGGTTTAACATTTCGTAGAAGTCATCTAGATTAAGATTAATTAGAAGGAAAAATAAACTAGCAACTAGAACAAGATTAGTAGAGCTTTTTTTAAGAAGACTTTCTAATTTTTTATAATGATTCTTATTTATAGCATTTGCTACAACTGGGCTTAAGATTTGAAACATTGCTCTTCCTGGAATCTCTATTACTGCAGCAATAAATACTGCAACAGAATAATAAGCAACATTTTCAACTGTTAGTATAGAAGATAGCATTGATTTATCTATGTCTAGAATAATACTTGATGCTGCACCCGACAAGAAGATTAATAAACAGTATTTAAAAATCTCTTTAAAATCCTTTTTAAAATTTAGGTTAAGCTTTGGTTTAATGATTATTAATGAATAGATAATGATAATTATTAGTCTTAAGTAATACCCATAGATTAGGAATAACACAAAGTTTTCAAAATCTAAAGTACCCATTGAATAAGAAATTAATAGAAAAGCTATTAGTAGTCTTGGATATAGTTCTTTTAAAAAGTTACCAAAAACAGACTTAAACTTTACTCTTAACCATGAATAGAAGACTTCAAACAGTGATGTTGAAACTGCTATATAAAGAATAACATAGGCATATCTAGATAAACTTTGATCACTTTGAAAAAGATAAAGTCTAATCTGATCATAATAAGCAAAGAATATTGGGATAAATAACAATACTATTACTAGTGGAATTAGAATAGATAGAGTCAACAGACCATCTTTTTCATACTTCTTTGTGTATTTAGAATAGTATCTAATAACTGCATGTTGTGTTCCAAAAGAAATAAAAGGTTGAACTAAGTTAGAAATAGCTAATAGGGCTATAATTAAACCTTGAAGTTTACTCCCAAGAAAAGTAGGATACAAATAGAGTGTGTTTACAGCTCCAATAAGAAAGGCTACCCCTATACTTATTAGATTTAAAAAAGACTGTCTAACGACTATACCCATTTATTTTTCCTTGTAAAGCATATATGCTATTAAACTAAAGGTAATTATAATTGTAATTATTCTAATGTTAATTCCAGTTTTTACAATTTTGGGGGAAAAATTGAATTCAATTATGTGTTTTCCTTTTGGAATCACCATTCCCCTTAATAGATAGTTTATGTCAAAATAATTTGATTTCTCACCATCGATATAAACCTCCCAACCAGAAGGATAATAAATCTCAGAGAAAACAATTAACTGTTCTGATAGAGAGTTATAATTATATATTAGATTAGATGATGAATTTTTAATTTTCTCAATCTTTATTAAATCTTTAGAATTAAAAGATTGAGGTAAATCTTTAGGAATTGTATTCTCAAGTCCAAGAGCCACTTTGCTTATGTCAGTATCTTTTAATTTACTTAATAACTGATCGGGGTTATTAAAAACTAATAATGAGTCAACAGACCAAGCATTACCGAGGGCGTCCGGATTCTCATATAGCTGATCTTGATTCTGTTCATCTTTTCCAATCAAGTATTTAACATTTAATGAGTTAAATAACTTTTCATTATCATGAAAATTTAGATAATCATAATACTCTTGAAATCGTCTAAGCTTAGCTGCATGATATCCATTTAGAGCATTATGGTAGTATGCAGAACTAGCATTATATAGCCCAGTAGATAAATTAAAAACTCTATAATCAAGAGTATCTCTGAGTATTTCGTTATCAATTTCCGTTAATTGATATGTATTTATGGATTTATCAATAAATAACTCCTTATCAATATATCTATTATTTACTGTAAATAGGTCAATAAATACAATGATAAAAACAATAATAAAGGTAAAGTTTCTTCCAATTAATCTTGAAAATCTAAGAGTTAGGAATATTGTCCCAGCTATAAATAATGCACGTAGAATATCTTTATTGAATATGTTTTTTCTTTCTTCTACGATTTGATTAAATATTTCCTGACCATACCCATTTGAATAATAATCATCGTATAGTCCAACAAATGAAAAAGATCCACTAATAACTAGAAGTAAGATCAATGGAACTGAAAAGATTGCAAAAGATCTTT
>JAQXBP010000005.1:0-12226 GCA_029252345.1 Flavobacteriaceae bacterium
CTTCCTGATGGAAGTGTTAGATCTTACGGAAAATGGACAGGTGTTCATTCTGAATCTGGTAAAAGTTGGGAGCTTATAAGCTATCACACATGGGACTTTAAGGATGGACTTATTATTTCGGGTGGTGATTATTTTGATGCAGGGGGATTACTTTCATCTTTAGCTTCTGATGAATCAACTGAATAGTTATATCTATTATCTATTAATAAAACCTTTTCATAGAAATATGGAAAGGTTTTTTTATCTTCATTACTAACAATCAATTTAAATTAAAACAATGAAAAAATTTATACTATTTGCAATTTTTGGACTAATGATATCTTGTTCAAATGTTCAACACCCAGATTACTCTGCCAATGTTGAATTAACAAAACAATGGATCGAAGTTTTTGAAACACAAAACTTTGATTTGCTTACACAAATTACATCAACTGAAGTTGATGCAACATCTCCAATTTATGGTCAAGGTCAAGTTGGTTATGATGGTTACATGGAAACCGGTAAATTTTACACAGGTAATTTTTCAGATGTAACATTTAGTGATCCTGTTTTTTTACCTGGAGTTGATAATGAAACTTTAATTCCTAATGGAGGGGTAAGAATATACGGGACATGGTCAGGTGTTAGTAATGATACAGGTAAAGAGTTTTCTGTATTAGCTTATCACTGGTTTGAGTTTGAGGACGGTAAAATTATTAGTACTGGTGACTTTTTTGATGCTACTGGTATGATGATGGCTGTTGCTCCAGATCAAGAATAATTAAATTATTTAACAATTAATAAAACCTTTTCATAGAAATGTGGAAAGGTTTTTTTATATTCATATTTCATTTAAATCAATTTACATTATGAAAAAATTACTATTATTATTGACTTTAGGTCTGTTTATTTCTTGTTCTAATGTTCAAAATCCTGATTATGAAAAGAATCTAGAAATTGCAAAAGAGTGGTTTGAAGTATTCGTTACTGAAGATATGGAGGCTACTGCAGCATTTTATGCTGATGAAGTTGAGTATCAAAGTGCATTTTACGGTGGTCCAATCATGAATAGAGCAGAAACTCTTGAATATCTTCAAGGATGGCAAGACAATATGGAAAATATTGCTTGGGAAGCTGAGCAATGGTTACCAGGTGCTGACCCAGATACTGGTCTGCCAAATGGAAGTGTTAGAACATATGGATACTGGTCTGGTACTCACAGTGTCTCAGGTAAAAGTTTCAGAGGTTTATGGTATCACTATTTGACATTTGATGAAAATGGAAAAATTATAAATGGAGGTGACTTTGGTGATGCAACTGGTCTAGTTATGGCTGTTGCACCTGATCAGGAGTAATCTAAATTTCTTAAATAAAATAAGCCTTTTCATTGAAAAATGAAGAGGTTTTTTTTAGATAATAGACCCCATACTACCTCCATCAACTCTAATTGAAGCACCATTTGTTCCAGATGCTAATGGACTTGAGAAGTATAGAATAGTGTTTGCAACTTCATAAACATTAAGAAATCTTGAAAGTAAAGAGGAATTTCTTACATCATTGAAAAAATTTTTCTCAACCTCTTCTTTGGTTTTATTTTCTCTTGATGCTGTTTCTTCAAGGAATTTTTTTGAACCCTCTGATAGAGTTGAACCAGGAACTATAGTATTTACTGTAACATTTGTTCCTTTTGTTAGTTTGGCTAGGCCACTTGAAAACACGTTGATTGAAGCTTTAGAAACACTATAGCTGAGAAGGTCACTTGGAATAAGAGTAGCACATTCAGAAGAAATAAAAATGATTCTGCCCCAATCCCTTTTTATCATTTCTGGTAAAAAATGCTTAGACAGTTGTACACCACTCATTAGATTTACTTTGAAATGATCGTTCCAATCTTCAACAGTTTCATCTTTAAATTCTTTACCTCTAAAAACACCAACATTATTTACTAGTATATCAATATCATCAGGAATGTGGTCAATTAATTTTTTTACTTGAAAGTCATTCATAAAGTCTCCTACTAGTCCAGATACATTATCATTATTTAGTGAACTTAATGCAGATTCAACACTCTTCTTGGTTCTACCATTTATTATTACTATAGCGCCCTCTTCTAAGAAGAGTCTTGCTGTCTCAAAACCAATTCCTTTGGTAGATCCAGATATAAAAACCTTTTTACCTTTTAAATGTAAATCCATTTTGAATTATTGATTGAGTCTACCACTTTTCTAGACCTAAAATTTTCTCACCAAGTTTTGAAAGCTTTGCTGTTCCATACTTTTCTTGTTCCCAATTTCTTGGATCTCCAGGGAAAGCGTATCCTTCAGGTGCTATTCTATTTTTCCATGAATTAATTCTCCAATTTACTAAATCAGTATCATCTTCCTGCGCTGGCATCATTGATATATATTGAGCAATTCTTACTTTATCTTTTGAATTATTGGGTCTAATACCATGTGGTTGAGTACTGTTAAAAATTAGAAGATCTCCAGCTTCAAGTGAAACCTTGACCATTTTGTCCTCTAGACCAGAAATATCAGGTTGGAATTTATTTCTCTCTTCAGGTTGAGATAATCTCCAAGTATCATAATTCTTATAGAGCCATGGAATACATTGGAACCCTCCCATTTCATGATCAGTCTGATCAGCTAAAGCTAAAACTCCTTGTACATTTTGAGGTTTTGTATCAGGATCATAGTCCCAGTGAATGAAACCCTTGTACTCGAAACCAGGTCTAATAGGAAAATTTAAATTAGCTCTATCGATTGTGGTCCAGAGTTTTTCTGTTCCCCATATATCTACAAAAGAGTCATAAACCCTTTGAGTCTGTCTATTGTTCCATAAGAATTGATTGTTGTATACCTCCACCATTCCAGTACCTGCTAATTCTTTCATCTCCATTTCGGCTCTTGCTTCAGTATACCATGATGAAGGGTCATTAGGATCTTTATCATCAAATTCCCAGATAAATTCGGCAGTTTTCATTGCTTGTTCTCTTGAAACTGCATTTTTGATAACTATATAACCACTTTCCATCCAAAAACTCCATTGATCTATTGTTAAAACCCTTAAAGTATCAGCAGATGCGGAACTTCTTAACTCTTGTATACTGCTTTTAGCTGTTGATGGATTCCCTGGAATCTCTTTGTGATTATTATCAGTGATCATAATTCTTTTATAAAACCCGTTATACTTTAAAGATAAAAAAATCATGTAAATTAATAGTCTAATTATGATATATGAAAAACTTCGATAGAAGGAAATTTATTAAAACAACTTCACTTTCAGCAGCATTTGCATCTTCTTCAAATTTATTCTCTAATAAACCAAGATCATCTGATCAAAAATATATGGGAGACTTTGCAGCGCCAAAGCTTGATAAAATTAAAATAGCATTAATTGGTGTTGGCTATAGAGGGCAAGGACATGTTAAGAGATTTGGTTCCTTTCCAAATACTCAAATAGTTGCAATAAGTGATCTTCATGAAACTAATATTTCAAAGAGTTTATCTATAATTGATAATCTAAAAACTTCAAATTCACACATTAATCCTAAAACATACTCTGGGAATAAAGATAAATGGAGAATAATGTTAAAAGAAACTGATGCAGATATTGTTATAATATCAACTGATTGGGATACTCATGGAATTATGGCTATTGAATCTATGAAAAATAATATGCATGCATTTGTTGAGGTTCCCTTAGCAACTACAATTAAAGATCTTTGGGAGATTGTGAATACATCAGAAAAATATCAAAAACATTGTATGATGATGGAAAATGTCAACTATGGTAGGGAAGAATTGATGTTCTTAAATATATGTAGGAAAGGATTACTGGGTGAATTATACCACTGTGAAGCAGCCTACATACATGATTTAAGATGGCAGATGTATGAAGAAGAAATAGGAACAGGCTCATGGAGAACATTACAATATGAAAAGAAAAAAGGAAATTTATATCCAACCCATGGATTAGGTCCCGTTTCTCAATACATGAATCTTCTTAGATCTGAAGATACTTTTAAAACATTGGTATCATTCTCATCTCCAGCTTTAGGTAGAGAAAAATTTGCCAGTGAAAATTTTAATGAGAATCATAAATGGAATAAATTAAATTATCAAAACGGTGATATAAATTCTACTATTATCAAAACATATTTAGGTAGAACAATTATGGTCCAGTGGGATGAGACGAGCCCTAGACCTTATACCAGATTAAACTTAATTCAGGGAACAAAAGGGATTCTAGCGGGAGGTCCAACTAGAGCTGCTTTTGATAATGGATTTGAAGGATACACTAAAGACTCAAAAGAATGGATCAAAGGTAAAGGCATAGAAGCTCTTTATGAAAAATTTGATCATCCTATGTATAAAAGACTTAATAAAATTACTAAAGATTCAGGCCATGGTGGTATGGATGGAATGATGGTATATAGAATAATTGAGTGTTTGAGAAATGGTGAACCTCTTGATCAAAATGTTTATGAGGGATGTGCCTGGAGCTCTTTGATAGAATTAACTTCCAACTCTGTAAACAATAATGGACAACCTCAGGATTTTCCAGATTTTACAAGAGGAAATTGGGTAAATACTAACACTTTTGATATCATCCCTTAATGCTAAATAAAATAATTTCAAAGGCGCCTGGAAGGGTATGTCTATTTGGAGATCATCAGGATTACCTTGGGCTTCCTATAATTGCCACTACAATAGATAAGGAAATTACAATTGAAGCAAAAAAAAATAATACAGAAGAATTTAAAATCTTCAAAAAAGATCTAAATATATATGACAGTATTGATCTTAAGCAAGATATAAGATCAGATGAAAAGGATTTTTTGAGAATAGCACTAAGAGTTCTAAAAAAATATAATTGTATACCAAACCATGGATATGATATAGAAATAAAGAGTGAAATACCAATAAATTCAGGTCTATCAAGTTCATCTGCTTTAATTGTAGCCTGGGTAAACTTTCTATTAACTTCATTTTCAGATAGATCTATATCCTCAAAACTACTTGCTGAACTTTCATATGAAATAGAGGTCTTGGAGATGAGTGGTTCAGGAGGTAAAATGGATCAATACACAATTGCTTATGGAAAAACAATTTTCTTAGACACTAGAACAAATGAAATTGATTCATTTGATCATAGTCTCTGTGATATGATAATTGGAGTTTCAAATAAACCAAAAGATACTCAAGGCTTATTGAAGAAATTAAAAGACAATGCTCAAAAATCAATTGATGTAGTTAAGAATAAAGTGTCTAGTTTCAATTTATATGATAAAGAAAATATTAATAAAAGTTCATACTTGGATATTTTACATGATGATTTAAAGCCCTACTTTAAGGCGGCGGTTGGAAATTATAGAGTTACTGAAGATGCAAAAAAAGAATTTTCAAAATTAAAGCTAGACATAAACGAGATCTCTAGACTTATGAACACCCACCATAATTACCTAAAGAATGAATTAAAAATTACTACATCTGAAATTGATAGGATGATAGATGTATCAAAAGAAAATGGAGCAATTGGTTCAAAAATTGTTGGATCAGGGGGGGGAGGTTCAGTTGTTTGTCTGTCAACTAACTCAGATTCATCAAATAAAATTGTGTCAGAATTTAAAAGAATAGGAGTTAAAGATGCATTTATTGCAAAAAAAGGCGGAGGCCCCACAATCCATTATGAATAAAATACCAATAGTAATAATGGCTGCAGGTGTCTCATCTAGAATGAGGAGTTCTTCAGTTCCATCTAACATTTCTCAAAAATTAATTAATCAATCTAATCAAAGAGTAAAGGGATTTATTCAAGCGGGAGATGGAAATGAACCAATTATTTTTTACATTATTAAAAATTCACTAAAAGCAGGCATAAAAGATTTCTATATTATCTTATCTGATAATTCAGATCAATTTCAGAAGTACCTAAAAGAATTAGAAAAAGAATTATCAATTCAAATAAAGTTTGGATTTCAAGACTTTTATGGGAAATCAAAGCCAATGGGAACAGCCGATGCTTTAATTCAATTAATGAATCAGCACCAGGAACTAAAGAAAAAAAGATTTATAGTATGTAATTCTGATAATTTGTATTCTACTCGAGCAATTAAACTATTGTTAAATGAGAATAATTACAACTCCATGATTGCATATAATTATAGTTGTTTAAAGTACTCAGAGGAAAGATTGTCATCCTTCTCGATTTTAAAAATCAAAAAAAATTTTTTGGAAAGTATTATTGAAAAACCAGACATGGATACTATAAAAAGCTATTCAAAGAGATATGTTAGTATGAATATATTCTCTTTTATTGGAGATCAAGTCTATAAATACTTCAAAGATTGTCCTATCAATATTAAAAGAGGAGAAAAAGAAATTGCAACTGCCATACAGAACATGATACGGGATAATGAAGACTCAATGATTGTTTATCCTCTATGTGAGCACGTGCCTGATCTAACATTCAAAGAAGACATCGATAAAATCAGTCAATTTTTAAATTAATATTAACTTTTTCGACTCAGCCAACAAATTGGTTAATCTTATATTTGTTGAAATTGTTGTTATGAAAAGAATTCTACTATCATTTTTAATATTCTGTTTATCATGTGATATAAGCTCTTCCAAACCTATTGATAATATTAATCCAGTTAATACAGTTGATATTCAAAATTTTGATAACATGAGCAGAGCATATTTTGCTTCAGGATGTTTTTGGTGCGTAGAAACTATTTATGAAAGTTTAGATGGAGTTGAAGAAGTTTACTCTGGTTATGCAGGAGGTTCAACGACTAATCCTAATTATTATCAAGTTATGTCTGGTAAAACTGGGCATGCAGAAGCTATTGAGATAATATATGATAGTACTAAAGTTTCATTTGACACTCTTTTAAAAGTATTCTTTGACTCTCACAACCCTACAACTCCTAATAGGCAGGGTCCAGATTATGGAACTCAGTATAGATCAATTGCTTTTTACAATAATGAAGATGAAAAAAATAAAATTAAAAACTATATTAATTTCCTATCAACAAGTACAATTTTTGGAAAGAATATTATAACAGAAATAAAAGAAATAAATAAATTCTATTACGCAGAGGAATATCATCAAGACTATGAAAAGAAAAACCCTAACAATCCGTATGTCCAAAATGTATCAATACCTAGATATAATAAATTTAAGCAAAAAGCCTCTAAATATGTTAAGGTGAAAGATGATCACTAGATTTAGTTTAGTCTTTCTTATTTTACTTCTTTTTTCTTGCTCAAAACAAGAGGACCTTTCAGGTAGAGAGCTATGGGAATCACTCAATATATCCTCATACTCAATGATCCAGCAAATATCTTGCTTCTGTTTCCCAGAAGAGTTTATATCTCCTAAGTCTATAATAGTTGAAAACAATCAAATTAAATTAATAAATGGATTTAGTCCAGATAAAACAATAGGCTATGAATCATTTTACACAATTGATCAGATTTTTGAATTTATAGATTTAAAACTTGATGATGACCCTGAATTTTACGATATTGATTACAGTAGTGAATATGGCTACCCAAATTATCTTTTTTTTGATATGTCAAGAATGATTGCAGATGAAGAAATTAGCTATTCTATAAAGGACTTAAAACCATTAAAATGAATTATAAGGTCAGAATACAAAAAAATAAAGATTTTCAAATTTTAGAAAATAATATGCCTATTGTAAAGGGCACAAAACCTAAGTGGTATTCAAGTGAGATTTTATTTTTCTATAACAATAGAACTTTTCAAATTAAAAAGAAAAGTTTTTGGAAAGGTGAACATGAAATAACTGCTAGTGGTAAAAAAGTTGGAAATATATTGATTAGATCATTCAAAAAACCATTAGGAAATTTTATTCAGGTTTATGAAAACAATTCATTTAAAGATGAATATTCTATGACCAGTTCTTCAAAGAGTATATGGAGCTCAGAGAAAACTTATTCTTTATTAAACAAGGATAATGAGATTTTAAAAATTAATTATTCGTGGAAAAAACATTCATGGATAAAGTATACTGAGGAAATTTCAGTTGATAGTTTTAATACTCAAGGAACCTCACCAGAGTTAATAGTTTATTCTCTATTTTTGATGAGATTAATTCAGCAACAAGAGGCTGCTGCTAATAGTGGAGGAGGGGCCATGATTTATGGCTAGAATTAAGGATATGATTAGAAAAAAACACATAATATTTAGCTTAGATAATTTTAAAAAATATAGTCTAGGTTATCATACAGTTATTTTAATTTTTCTTTTTTTATTCTCATGTTCCAATATTCTTTATAATCATGATGATGCAATGTCAATGCTTACAACAAAAAAGTTAGTTATTGATAAATTTGGTGAGCCTACAGATATTACAAAGATGACAGATTATGATGAATACTATTATGATTTTGGAGTTTTTGAAGAAAGATTGAATTTTTTTGATCCTCAAATATCAACTGTTTCTCCTCAACCTAAAGTAAGTAAAATTGAAAATGAATTTCAACCTCAGTATAGGATTAACATTTCATTAAAATATATAAAGTTTCGTTTAGTAGGAGATAAGGTAATTTATTGGGAGAGTCAAAACGTTAATTTTTCAACTAAAAAAAAATAATAGTTACATTAAAGTTTCTGCTGTTTTTAAATTTCTTCTTATATCATAATTAAAGTGCTCTCAAATTTTTTTAATTTTAGAGTTAAAGATTTTCAAATGCCAATTCAAAAATTTTCAAAAGATAAACAAGCTAAAGGTAACTTTAATTATGGGGAAATATTAGAGAATAAACCTGTAGGCTTTCCTCAAGATGGAGGTGAATTAAAACCTTACTCAAATATCTTCTATTGGGCGCATGCTTGGGCTCCAGATAAAGATAGTACTATTGGCCTGCATCCTCACAGGGGATTTGAGATATGCAGCTTTGTTCTCAAAGGAGAAATTGAACACTATGATACTTTGCTTGATAAATGGATTACTTTAAGTGAGGGAGATGTTCAGGTTATTAAAGCTGGAAAAGGTATTTCACATTCTGAAAAATTAAAATCTGGTTCAGAGATTTTTCAAATTTGGTTTGATCCTAATATTCAAGAATCTCTATACACCAATCCTATGTATAATGATTTTAACTCTAAAGAATTCCAATTAGATTCTAATGGTGGAGTTGAAAAAAAAACTATTTCCAATGAAATGAATCAGATTGATTTGGACTCAGATGGGATTCAAATTTTTCAATATATTTTTAAAGATGGAATACACGATCATTCAATAAAAGATCTTTTTTATCATTCTATTTTTGTTTTATCAGGAAACTTAAATATATCAGACCAGGTATTCAGTAAGGGAGATTTTATTATAATTGATAGTGAAAAAAAAATACAGTTATCCGCGATGAATAACTGTAAGATTTTCGAAATAATTTCACCTATTAAACCTCCGTATAAAACATATGCAGAAGTTCATAATGTTAATTAACTATAACTAGTTTTAGATTTCTTTCCTTGAACATTTCAAATAGTTCCTCTACAGATTCCTCAGATTGCATTGAAACCCTAATAAATCCTTCACCAAAGCTTATATATGCAGATGTACTGTTCTCTGAATTGAGAAATACTTGAGGTAATTGACTCCATCGACTTGGACTTCCATCGTCATATGTTCTTTCAATGTAGGCATTTATAGATCCATTCTCGTAGACTTCTTGGGTGATTTGAGATACCTCTATTTCAAAGTTTGCATATTGCATATCCTCTGATATAGTATCTGGCTTTGAAGGAACTTTTAGAGTAATTACTTCATTAGTTGAGCCATTTTTGATTACATCAGATGTACCATTAAAAGTACATCCATTGATAATTAAGGATAGCGATAGTATGTAAAAAATATTTTTCATAATAGTTTAAGTTAGATTTATAAATTAAGAAAGCCTGACTCACAAGTGAATCAGGCTTTCTAATTCTTTAAGGAAGATTGAATTTTATTTCAAAGAGCAGATAATTTTTCTGCTTTTGTCTTCTTCAAAGCTTTTACAATTTATATTTAAACTTTCGTTTAAAATAGGAAGTTAATTAGGTTTCCTTTTCCAATTGTTATATAAAAGTAAAAATCTATTTTATAAAAACAAATTTAAACGTCAAATTGTTAATAACTTTTATTAATACACTGATATACAGATATTTAAAGTATAAAATCAACAATCACAACATGAGCACTGACAAGATTTTGAACAATCGCAGCTCTTACAAATACAATCCATAGTTTTTTATTTACTTATTAAAGTTAATCAAATATAATTTCCTTGTAAAAATTTTCAAGTGCTTTTTTATATGCTAATACAAACTGATAAAACCTATACTCACTTAAGTTACCAAACCTATTAAATTCGTTGTAAGTTTCAGATTGATATCTTTTTAATCTTTTATCAAGAATATTTTGAATCATTTTAACCTTTTTAAAATTAAGTTTTTGAGTGGATTTATTATGTAAATCAGATTGATATCTATTAATTATAATCTTTATTTCCTTTGGTGAAAGTTCTGTATGTTTTTTTGGATTACTCCAATTATTATTGAACTCATTATTTAACCAACGATACTCTTTAAATAAACCATTCAACAAACAAGTCAGAAATATTTTCATTAACGTCAAAATTATAAATTATATACATATTTTTGCATAACATCGGGCAATTAGTTCAACTGAATAGAACAGAAGATTACGGCTCTTCAGATGGGGGTTTGAGTCCTCCATTGCCCTCAAAAAAATAATTTTGGATTTTTTAGGTATTTTATTTGGAATAATATTACTCTCACATGGTGGTGACGTGCTTACCAAGTCTTCAGTGGATATCTCTTTGAAGTTTTCTGTGCCTAAAATTATCATTGGGATGACTATAGTTTCATTTGCAACTTCAGCTCCAGAACTAATAGTTAGTTTAAATGCTACACTTGATGGGTTCTCAAATTTTGCAATTGGTAATGTTTTAGGTTCAAATATTGCTAACATTGGATTAGTTCTGGGTATAATAACAATCATTTATCCAATTTCACTAAAACAAAGATTTTATTCATCCGACTTTCCTTTACTTATAATCTCAACCCTTTTATTCTATTTTATAATTTTCACTGGTAATCAAATTTCAAGGACTGAAGGTTTTATATTATTAATTTCAATCACTTCTATTTTGATCTATTTATTTGTATATCAAAAGAAAAGTATATCAGAGTTTTCTGATAATTTTGATACAAGTAAAATATCAGTTTATAAATCATTTTTACATATAATCTTTAGTGGCTTTTTATTATGGTTGGGTTCTGAGACATTGATAAAATCAGCAATTTCAGTAGCAAATCAATTTGAAATTTCTCAAAGAGTAATTAGTATAACTATGGTTGCTATTGGAACAAGTATTCCAGAGTTAGCTGCATCAATTGTTGCTTCACTTAAAAAGCAAAATGACTTATCAATTGGTAATCTAATTGGGTCTAATATTTTTAATTTATTAGTCGTCATTGGTATTACTTCTTCTATTTCTCCGATTTTTGGAATTGGAAACAATACAATCTATAATGATATGTTGTGGGTTCTACTTTTCTCAGTAATTATACTACCATTAGCTTTAGTTGGAAGGAAAAGTGTATTAACAAGAAAAAAAGGGATTATGTTATTAGTATTATATCTAATATTCATAATCCCTTTAATAGTTTGACTAAAAATTAAGCGCTTTTAACAGTTTTTACAATTCTTGCTGCTACTTTATATGGATCAGCATTTGAGGCAGGTCTACGATCTTCTAACCAGCCTTTCCAACCACTTTCAACTGTTCCTATTGGAATTCTAATGGAAGCTCCTCTATCAGATATACCAAAGCTAAATTCATGAATTGATTGTGTTTCATGTAAACCAGTTAACCTTTGATCATTAAACTCACCGTAAACTTCAATGTGTTCCTTAGTAAGAGGTCTGAAAGCTTCACAAATTTTTTCATAAGTAGCTTTATCTCCACAAGTTCTTAATGTATTATTAGAGAAGTTTGCATGCATACCAGATCCATTCCAATCCCCTTTTATTGGTTTTGGGTGATATTCTATATAATAGCCATAATCTTCAGTAAGTCTATCTAGTAAATATCTAGCAACCCATGTTTGATCACCTGCATTTTTAGCACCTTTAGCAAAAATTTGAAACTCCCACTGACCAGATGCTACTTCTTGGTTAATACCCAAAACCAATAAAAGG
>JAQXBP010000006.1:0-5298 GCA_029252345.1 Flavobacteriaceae bacterium
GCATAATTATTAAAGAAAAACAACATCATTAATGGCATCATATACATTATCAATTTCATATTAACACCTCCAGTTTGGGAAGCTGGCATCATTTGATCACCAGTGGTCATCTTAGTGTAGAAAAAGATAGCTATGGATGCTAAAATTGGAAAAAGACTAACATGATCTCCGTACAGAGGTATATAAAATCCTAGTTCTAGTATGGAATCATAAGAGGAAAGATCATCTGCCCATAAAAAACTCTTTTGTCTAAGAGAGAAAGCAACCGGAAAAAAAGTAAATAATGCAAAAAATAGTGGCATCTGTAAAACTGCAGGCAAACAACCAGACATAGGATTAGCTCCAGACTTAGTATATAACTTCATCGTCTCTTGTTGTTTTTTCATTGGGTCATCCTTAAATTTTTCATTAATTATTTGAAGCTCAGGCTTTAAAATTTTCATTTTTATTTGCGACAAATATGACTTATATGTAAGAGGTGAAATAGTAAGTTTAACAATTATTGTCATTATAATAATTGCTATTCCGTATGAAAAGTAATTAGTTAAAAATGAAAATAAAGGGAAAAACACAAATCTATTTAACCAACCAAAAATCCCCCATCCTATTGGAACAGAATTTTCAAGATTAAGATTATAATCTTTTAATAGTTCATAATCGGTAGGTCCAAAGTACATACTATAACTAAGAGTGTTATTTGAATCAAGTGCAAGGGGTACTTTAGCAGAAAACCTCTTAGTAAATATGTTATTTAACGTTTCATTACTTGCTAAATCTTCTGAACTAATATCTACATCATTTGATTGATTATCTAAAATAAGAATTGAACTAAAAAAATGCTCTCTAAAAGATATCCAATTAACATTATTTATATTTTTATTTTTTGTTCCTGCTACGGATAAATATGAATCTTTTTCATCTTCAAATCCATAAGAGAGTGCAGTGTATCTATTTTCATAATCTATACTCTTGGAATTTCTGAAAGAGTCTCTACCCCAAATTAATTCAACACCAACATTACTTAAGCTGTTATCATTTAATTTTACATCAAAGTCAATTATACTTGAGCCCTCCTCAAGAGAATAAGTTAATTCAAGTGATTTTTTATCATCAATTACAGCTGATAATTTTATTATCGATTTATCCCTAATTATCTCTGCTGTATAAACTAAATCTCCTGTGTTAATTATTGAATTTCTTCCATTAGGTATATTATAACTAAAAACTGATTTATTGTTGTTAATTAAAAATAATGGGTCATCATTATAATTAATAAAATCTTTAAGCAATAATTTCTTGATATCAGCACCATCTGTACTTATTTCAAATAAAATATTATCATTCTCTAAAGTAATTAGTTCCTCAATAAAGTTTATATCTGAGTTTAATTCATTAGGATTTTCTTCAGAATTATTCAGATTTATAGAATTCTCATTTACCTGATCTATAACATCTTCAACAGCAATATCTTGTTGATTTTCAATAATATTAGATTGATTGTCATAAAACCAAAACATCAATATTACTGATATAAGCAAAAAACCAATAAACTGAAGAGGATCAAACTTATTTTGTTCCATAATTATTTATTTAAATATTTTTTTAGACTAGCTTTTACAAAGTTTACAAAAATTGGATGAGGATTATATACAGAACTCTTATATTCTGGATGAAATTGAACTCCAACAAACCATGGATGATCGATATTTTCTATAATTTCAACAAGTTTTGTATCAGGGTTAAATCCGGCTACAATAAAATTATCATCAAATATTTTTTTAGAATAGTCATTATTAAATTCATATCTGTGTCTGTGCCTCTCTGAGATTAATTTTTTCTTATAAACTTTATGTGATATTGTGTTTTTCAATATTTCACAATCCCATGCTCCAAGTCTCATAGTTCCACCCATATCAATAATTTCCTTCTGAGAAGTCATCAAGTCTATCACTGGATCCTTACATTTCTCAGATATCTCAGTAGAATTAGCATATCTTATTTTCTTTACATTTCTAGCATATTCTATAACTGCCATCTGCATTCCAAGGCAAATTCCTAAGAATGGAATCTTATTAACTCTAGCAAATTCAACTGCTAGTATTTTTCCATCTAAGCCCCTCTGACCAAATCCAGGAGCAACTATTATTCCATCTAGATTATTAAGATTTTTGCCAATATTTTCCTTATCAATGTATTCAGAATGAATTGATTTGACATTTACTTTTACCTCATTTTCTGTTCCCGCATGAATGAGTGATTCTAAAATAGATTTATAGGAATCATTTAGCTCTACATATTTTCCAATCAAACCAATATTAATCTGATGATTAGGATTCTTGAGTTTATGAAGAAAGTTTTTCCATTTGTCAAGGTTGGGCTCTGTTTCCTTAATTTTAAATTTTTCTAAGGTTACTTTATCTAAACCTTCATCCATCATTTTTATTGGTACATCATAAATAGTCTCTACATCAATTGATTGAATAACACAATTAAACTTAACATTACAAAAAAGTGCAAGTTTATTTTTTATTTCATCTGATAATTCTCTTTCTGTTCTACAGACTAAGACATCTGCTTTTAATCCAAGTTCCATTAAAGTTTTAACTGAATGTTGAGTTGGTTTTGTCTTTAACTCACCTGTAGCAGACAAAAAAGGTATTAGTGTTAGATGAATTACCATTGAATTTTCTGGTCCTTCTTCATATATAACTTGTCTTACCGCTTCCAGAAAAGGAAGAGATTCGATATCTCCAACTGTACCACCAATCTCAGTAATTATTATATCTAAATTATTTTTATAATTAAGATTTCTTATATTTTCCTTTATTTCATTAGTGATGTGCGGAATAACTTGAACTGTTTTACCTAAAAATTCTCCTTTTCTTTCTTTTTCTATCACATTCTGGTAGATTTTACCAGTTGTTACATTATTTCTTTGAGAGGTATTTACACTTAAAAATCTTTCATAATGACCCAAATCTAAATCAGTTTCAGCTCCATCATCAGTCACATAACACTCGCCATGCTCATAAGGGTTCAATGTTCCAGGGTCAACATTAATGTATGGATCTAATTTTTGAATACCAACATTTAAGCCTTGAGCCTGAAGTAATCTTGCTAAAGAAGCAGAAATAATGCCCTTACCTAGCGATGATGTAACACCACCTGTAACAAAAATATATTTTGGTTTATTCATCCGGATAGAATATTATTTCCGGACTCAAATTTACAAAATATTAAAGTATAATTTAATTTATTAATCAATAATCTCTTCAATCCCATAATCTTTATGCTTAAGAATAAACATAGAAGAGTTATATAAACCTCCTAAGGTGTCTTTTTTATATAAAAATTTAGATTCAGTATATATTTGCTCATCATACTTAACAGTTTTATTTAGGTTATTATCAATTAAAACTCTTAGTAAAATATCTTTAGTTATATCATAACCTCTAATAATATCTTTATTAGGAAAGCTTCCAAACAAATTAATGTAATTAGTTTCAAAATTTGAAATTGAGTCATTATTCATTTTTTTTGAAATAGAACTATACGTAAAACCTAGGTTCCCAAGATCTTTAATACTTATGCTAGGATCATCAAATTGATTTCCTCTGTATGTTGTATACAATCTTACATCACGCTCAGAAGTTATTTGAGAATTAAGTTGAGAAACGACACTTGAGATCAAAGTGAATATTTCAGATTCAATAATTACTTTGTTTGGAATTGAGTCTACTAGAAGTGAATCCAAAAGTTCAGGAAGAATATATCCTTCAAACTCAGGTTTTATTTTTATAGAATTAGGAAAGATATTAATTAATCTAGTTTCAATTTCTTGATTTAAAGAATCAGCTATGATTACAATATTTTCTTCTTTGTTAATATTTTTATCTAAATATGACAGCATTTTTTCTCTTAAAAGTTCTATTGGAGTCACTGTTTGTATCACACCTTTAATAATTTTAATAGGAATTGTTGATAATGGAAAAACTTTAGGAATATCATCTAAAAATTCAAGATTTGAAAAAGTTTCAAAATTTCTTGGAATTATTGGGCCTATTATCACATCTGAATTAGTAATATTCTCATTATTAGATATCTGTAATATTTTATTTCTAGAGTTTTCAGTATCAAAAACATTAACATTAACTGAAATATTTAATTTTTTTAAATCTTCTATCGCAAACAAAATACCAGAGTAAAAATCTAATGCTATAGTATAAAGGTTTCTATCTTCAAATAAAGATTCTACTTCTTTAATAGAATCATAATTTATTAATGAGGACCTAAAAGGAAGCAAAATAGAAACGTTTAGTTGATCATTTTTTTTTCTCTTTTTTAAATAAATAGAATCTAGTGTTAAAACTGAATGAGATGATTTTAGTGAATCCATTTTAATTGGCTGAATCTCTTGGATAGAACTAAAAACTGGAATTAAAATAGTTGACCTCCTCCTTAATCTAGAATTTCTAAGGTGTGGATTTAATTCTAGGATGTCATTAACATTTATATCATATTTTTGTGAAATAGAGAAGAGTGTCTCTTTTCTCTCAACTGAATGAGAAATTGTATCAGAGACAATGTTTTGAGAAAATATTACCTGATTGATTAATATAACTAATATCCATAAACTGAACTTCTTCATTTACTTTTGTTTTTCAAGTTTCCATCTCTCATAATCCTCATTATTAACAATATAGGACCAATGTAATAAAGACTGCTGAATTCTTGGTGAAATACTATTTGAATTTTCAATTTCTAATCCAGATTTAAATATTTTATTGTAGATAGAATTTCGAAACCTCCCTCTAGGTCCACAAAATGCAAGCCATCTTTTAATTTGTCTTTCATCATCTTCATGACTTCTGCCATTAAAATATTTACAATACCACTCAAACCAACCTCTTGGATCATCCTTGTGAATCCATCCTTTTGCCTCCCACTCCTCCTGAGACTGACCAGATTTAATATTAAAGTAATTTATCTTTTTATTGTAGTTTTTTGATAAAAAATAACTTTGATCTAAATCTAAAAACCAATATTTAGGGAATACTCTATAATCAACTAATTTATTAAAATATGTTCCTCCAAAAACTCCTTTTTGAAGCATTTCTTTTGGAGAGAGCATAGGTTTGAAAGAATTATTGAAATCAGTCATTATTATTCCCACTCAATTGTTGCTGGTGGTTTTGAACTAATATCGTAAACCACTCTGTTTATACCCGAAACCTTATTAATTATTCTATTTGAAACTTCTTTCAAAAAATTATTAGGAAATTCATACCAGTCTGCTGT
>JAQXBP010000007.1:0-5068 GCA_029252345.1 Flavobacteriaceae bacterium
AAAGTTTTCACATTTCTTTCAAAAGATGAGGTTGAAGGTCTTATTCTAGAACATAATAATGATAAGTCTAGAAGATTACTTCAAAATAAAATAGCTGAGATTGTAACTGTAATGGTGCATGGTGAAAATGATTTAAAGAATGCTATTAAGGCATCAAAAGTTCTTTTTGGAAAATCAAGTAAGGAAGATTTAGAATCTCTTGATGAAAACACTTTTAATGAAATATTTGAGGGAGTTCCAAGTTCAACTATTTCTTTAGAAAAGCTTTCAAATGAAATAGAGATTGAAAATCTATTAGCTTCACACACAAATTTCCTTGAGTCTATAAGTGAAGCTAGAAGATCACTTAAAGAAAACTCTATCTCTGTTAATAAAAATAAAATTTCAGAAACTTATAAAGTTTCGAAAACTGATTTAATTAATAATAAGTATGTTTTACTTCAAAGAGGTAGAAAGAATTATCATTTAGTAATTTTTAACTAATTTTTTAGTAACCTTTAATTAACCATTTATTCTATTCTGATATTTTTTTAATTACTAAATTAGTTAAGATGAAAAAATCAGATATAACTATTCTTTGTGTTGATGATGAGCCTGATATATTAGAAATTCTTAAGTATAATCTTTCTAATGAGGGGTATAATGTATTAACTGCTAATGACGGTTTATCTGCAATATCAAAAGCTAAAGAAATTATTCCTAATCTTATTATTATGGATATAATGATGCCTAATATGGACGGTATTGAGGCCTGTGAAAAACTTAGAGCAGATCAAAAATTTAATGACACAATAATCATGTTTTTAACTGCTAGAGGTGAAGACTACTCTCATGTTGCAGCATATGAAGCAGGTGCTGATGATTATGTTACAAAACCTGTAAAACCAAAAGTTTTAGTATCTAAAGTGAAAGGACTTCTTAGAAGACTAAAAAAAGTTATTGACAATGACATTAATGAAATTGAATTTGAGAATATTAAAATAGACAGGGAAAAGTATAAAGTATATATTTCTGACAAGATTCTTAATTTGCCTAGAAAAGAATTTGAACTGCTTTATTTACTTGCTTCAAAACCTGATAAAGTTTTCAAAAGAGATAAAATTATGGAGATGGTTTGGGGAGGTGAAGTTATTGTTGGTGACAGAACGATTGATGTTCATATCAGAAAACTAAGAGAAAAAATTGGAGACAAGTATTTTAAGACTGTTAAAGGTGTTGGCTATAAGTTTGTAATTGAATCATGAAACTACCTTTTAAATTAAAGTCTAATCCTCAAGCTTTTAAAGCATCTTTAATCATTGTTTTAGCAGCATTTATTTTAAAATTTATTTTTCTTCAATTATTTTCAACTAATACAGACTTAGAAAATGAATCGTTATTAATAAGTATTCTCTATTTTTTAATCTTTCTTATAATAGTTAGAATAACTATTGAGTTCTATATTAGAAATCAAATTAATATAGGTGTGTCAAAATTATTAAGACAAAGAAAATCTGAAATAAATAGTTTAAAAGATCAAGAAAATTACAGAAGAGAATTTCTTGGAAATATATCTCATGAGTTAAAAACTCCTTTATTTACAATACAAGGCTATATACTAACTCTTGTTGAAGGTGCTATGAAAGACAAGAAAGTAAGGGAAAAATATTTAAAAAGAGCTGCTAAAGGAGTTGATAGGCTTATTTCAATCGTAAAAGATTTAGATTTAATTACTCAATTTGAATCTGGTATTAAAACTGTTGATAAAACTGACTTTAATATTTACGAATTAGTTGAAAATGTTTTTGAATTAATGGAATTTGAATCTGAAAAAAATAATATTAAGCTTCAATATGAGAATGATAATAGTGCCCCAATTTATGTTTATGCAGACCAAGAAAGAATTCTCCAAGTACTTACAAATTTAGTTGTAAACTCTATTAAATATGGAAGCAATAATGGATATACTAAGGTTGTTATTGAAGATTTAAACAAAGAAAAAGTAATCATTAAAGTTATTGATGATGGAGAAGGAATTGAAAAAAAACACTTACCTAGATTATTTGAAAGATTCTATAGAATTGATAAAAATAGGTCAAGGAAAAAAGGTGGCTCAGGTCTTGGATTATCAATTGTTAAACATATTATTGAAGCTCATAAAGAGCAAATTTTTGTTAAAAGCGAAATAGGAAAAGGAACTGAATTTTCTTTCACATTAACCAAGCCAAAATTCTGAATTATTTTATGAGTAAAACAGATTTTTTTTCAAAAGTATACAAAGTTGTTAAAACTATACCTTCAGGAAAGGTTTCGACTTATGGACTAATTGCAAATAAGTTGGGAACAGGCCAAAGTGCACGAACTGTTGGATGGGCTCTTAATGCCTGTCATAATGATTCTTCAATACCTGCACATAGAGTTGTTAATAGGAATGGAATTTTAACAGGTAAACATCATTTTAAAGGTTTTGAATTGATGAAACAACTATTAGAAAATGAAGGAGTTAAAGTTGATGATGATAGAGTGGTTGACTTTAAGTCAAAACTTTGGAAACCATAATAATTATTAAAATTTTAAGATTTAAAGTTATTACTTACTATTATATTTGTATCCTTAAATAATTATGGAGCTTAATAAAGTAAATATTAAAAAAACACTTGAAAACATTAAAATTTCAGGATCTACTGAAAATATTGTTTCTTCAGGAATCTTAAAAAACATTCAAGTATTTGGAGATCAAGTAGATATTGATTTAGTTTTGAGTAATCCCACTTTACAAGCTAGAAAAAAATTAGAGGTAGATATAATGAAAATTATTCATAAAGATATTTATGAAAAAGCTAAAATTAACATAAACGTAAAAATAGAAAAGGTTGACTCCAAGATCTCTTCTCAATCTAAAAAAATATCAGGAGTAGATTCTATAATTGCTGTTTCTTCGGCTAAGGGTGGGGTAGGTAAATCAACATTAACCATTAATCTTGCAGCTACTTTAGCTAAAAAAGGGTGTAAAGTAGGAATTTTAGATGCAGATATTTATGGTCCTTCTGTTCCAACAATGATGGATGTTGAGGGATATGTTCCTAAATCAATTAAAGTTAATGGCGTGTCAAAGATTGAACCAATTGAAAGCTACGGTGTTAAAATTATGTCAATTGGATTTTTCACTAAGCTTGATCAGGCAGTTGTTTGGAGAGGTCCTATGGCTTCAAAAGCATTAAATCAAATGATTTTCGACACAAACTGGGGTGATCTAGACTTCTTGTTTTTAGATTTACCTCCTGGAACTGGAGATATCCATTTAAGCATAGTCCAATCATTGCCAATAACAGGTTCTATAATAATCAGTACTCCTCAAAATGTTGCATTAGCTGACGCAAGAAGAGGTATAAAAATGTTTCAACAAGATAATATTTCAGTTCCAATTCTAGGTCTTGTTGAAAATATGGCATATTTCAAAACAGATGATTCAAATGAAAAACACTATATTTTTGGTGAAGCAGGCGTAAAGTATTTATCAAAAGATCTAAATATTAATTTTCTTGGTGAAATACCCCTTTTTAAGAGTCTCAGAGAAGCATCAGATTTTGGAAGACCTGGATCTTTGCAAGAATCAAGTGATATATCAGCTATATTTGATGATATTTCAAAAAACGTTGTAGAACAATTACTTATAAGAAATAAAGAACTTCCTCCAACAAAAGTAGTTGAAATCACTAACTTAGTAGGGTGTTCAGCAATTAAAAAATAATGTCAAAATTAGAAAAAAAAATATTACAAGCTCTAGAAGAAATTAGACCATTTCTTATAAAAGATGGTGGAGATATCTCTCTTGAATCAATTATTGATTCAACTGTTAATATTCAATTACATGGGGCTTGTGTAAATTGTAAAGTTAATCAAATGACCCTAAAATTGGGTGTTGAAACTACTATCAAAAAATATGCACCTGAAATTAAAGAAGTTAAATCTGTACTACCATTGACTAAATGATAAAAACTGACATCTTAATTATTGGAGCTGGACCTACTGGATTATTTACGGTTTTTGAGGCAGGACTTCTAAAAATGAAATGTCATGTTCTAGACTCTTTAACTCAGCCTGGAGGACAATGTATAGAGTTATATCCAAAAAAGCCAATATATGATATACCAGCATACCCTGAAATAATAGCTGGTGATTTAATTGAAAAACTTTTAGAACAAATCAAACCTTTTAATCCTTCTTATACTCTTGGTGAAACTGCCCTTACTTTAAATAAAATGGATGATGACTCATTTGTAGTAACCACAGATAAAGGAACTAAAATTTCAACTAAAGCAATAGCAATAGCTGGTGGCCTTGGCACTTTTACTCCAAGAAAACCAAATATCCCAAATCTAGATAAATTTGAAGATAATGGTGTGCTTTATATGATTAAAGACCCTAATCAATTTAAAAATAAAACAGTAATAATTGCAGGAGGTGGGGACTCTGCATTAGACTGGTCAATTCATCTTTCTGAAATTGCAGATAAAGTAATCTTAGTTCATAGGAGAAATGAATTTAGAGGAGCAAATGAATCTGTTTCATCAGTTCAAAAATTAAAAAATTCAGGTAAAATTGAAGTTATTACTCCAGCTCAAATAACTAAACTTAGTGGAAGTAATAAATTAGAATCAGTAACCTTAAATCAAGATGGAAATGATATAAAAATTGAGACAGATTATTTTATACCTCTATTTGGTCTTATTCCAAAATTAGGTCCGATTAAAGATTGGGGTATTCATATCGAAAATAATGCAATAAAAGTAAATAATAGTCTTGATTATCAAACAAATATTAAAGGTGTTTACGCTATTGGAGACGTAAATACATATCCTGGAAAACTAAAATTAATTTTAAGTGGTTTCCATGAGGCAGCAGTAATGTGTCATAGTGCATATTCAAGATTAAATCCAGATAAAAAGGCATCACTTAAATATACTACAGTAAGTGGTGTAGAGGGATTCGACGGTTCCGTTAAGGAAGCTAAAAAATCTCAAGTAAGTAAAATTGACTAGATTTTATTAATAAAATTATTGAAAGGATCTTTAAATTCAATACCATT
>JAQXBP010000008.1:0-32465 GCA_029252345.1 Flavobacteriaceae bacterium
CACGAAGTATGACAGATCAAATTGCAGAAATGGGATATATTGCAATTGCACCTGACTTTCTTTCAGGTACTGCACCAAATGGAGGTGGAACAAATAATTATCAAAATTCAGATGATGCAAGAACCGGAATATATAATCTTGATCCTGGTGTCATAAATGATATCTTGAATAAAACTGTAGATTATTCCAAAAAGATTGCTTCTAGTAATGGAAAGGTAGTTGTTATTGGTTTTTGTTGGGGTGGGAGTCAATCATTTCAATTTGCAACTCAATCTTCCGAAATTGAAGCTGCAATTGTTTGCTATGGAACTGGTCCTACTGATATGACCTCTTATTCTAATATTATGGCACCTGTGTATGGGTTTTATGGAGGAAATGATAATAGAGTAAATGCAACAATTGGAGCTAGTGCATCAGCTATGAACGCATCTGGAAACCCATTTGAACAAATTATTTATGATGGGGCAGGGCATGGTTTTTTTAGAGCTGGGGAGAATCAAAACGCAACTGAAGCAAATCGTTTAGCAAGAGAACAAGGAATTCAACGTTTAAAAGAAATTTTAAAAGGACTTTAATTGTTATCAATACATTTTTAATTTATAGTTATAATCTCATAACTAACTTAAATATGTAAAAGAAATATTCTTTTCTACAGATTCTGATAAGGTGTGATGAACCGGACAATTATTAGCCGCTCTTTCTAAAATAGTTTTAGTTTTAGAATCGTATTCTTTTGGAAAAGTTAAATCAATATCAATTTTAGTAATTCTTCTAGGGTTAATTCCCATTGTTTTTTTAACAATTGCATTAGTACCTTTAATATCAATACCATCTTTCTCAACAGCAATTGCCATAATAGTTAAAATACAGCTAGCTAAAGCAGAACATACCATATCTGTTGGTGAAAAAGTTTCTCCAAGCCCATGATTGTCTTTTGGAGCATCCGTACTTATTTTTGATCCAGAATCTAAATGAGTAGCACTGGTTCTTAAATTTCCTTGGTATTTAATTTCAAATGTGTTCAAAATATAATTTTTTATTGTTTAGATCTCTTACCCTTTTCTTTAATACTTTCTTTAGCCATTCCAATATGTACTAAATGATGTTTAGTATGCCAAGCATACATGCCAATATGTTCGTGAAGAATAATATTTTTATCTCGGGCAGAGTGATAGTAAGTTTTATTAAAGTCATTTTCTGAAAGAGTTTTTAGAAGACTCACCCACTTTGCATGAATTCCTTCTATTACTTTTAAGCTATCCTCTACATCTAATACATTTGATTCAGGTGTAGTTAAAAACTCACTTACTTCATACATTTTCACACTTGGGTTATCTTCTAATAAAGTGTGTTTTGTTCTTAGAAATGCATATGTATGAGTATCGCAATAATGATGAATAATTTGAGCAATATTCATTCCTCCATCTCTGTAGGTTTTTTTAAAGTCTGTTTTATCTAGACCTTTTACTGAATCTTTAAGATTATTTGCAAATGATTCAAGAGTCTTTATGTCCTGGATAGTTCTTGAAAAATTAAATTCAAGAATTGCTTTATATTTTCCAATAGGAAATTTTAGTTTTTCAATATCATTTTCCATGTAAGTTCTAGTTTAGATTTGAGTAATCTTTAATTAATGTATCTACAATTTCTTTTGATTCATCTTTATAATCTATATTAAAAACAGATGGGGAATCAACCCATTTTGAAATGGTATTTAAATTTTTTTGTGAAAATCTATCAATAATTTTAACACCTTCTTTTTTCAATGCAGCAGCATTAAATTGTTGTTCTATTTGAGCTTCAACAGGAACTACAAGCATAGGTTTTCCGAGAAATATTGCCTCTGAGGTAGTTGCAAATCCCCCTGCGCACACAATTCCATAGCATGAGGCAAACTTTTTCAAAAACAACTCTTCGGATAATGGTTCAACATTAACTCCAGAGATTGTTTCCTTTGACTTAGCATCAGGAGAAAAAATAGTCCATTTTTTCTTTTGAGGAAGTTTTCTAATCAACTCAATAAGTTTAGTTGGAGAATAAGTAGGTAAATAAATAATTATTTCATCACTCTCTGTAATTTCTAATCTTCTTATTTTATCTCTAATAATTGGAAAAAAAATTCTATCTGTATACTTCTTGTAATGATATCCATAACCCAGAGTGGAGGGAATAATATATTTTATTGCATATAATACAAGTCTTGAATAATTGTCTGGTTTTGGAATATTCCTCAATCTCATTGAGTATTGATTTGTTAATTCAAAACATTTTACTCTTCTAAACAGTGAAGACCATGCCGAAACAGGTTCAAAATCATTTATAATTAAATCGTATTCTTTTATTGGACATGAAATAACTTCTTTAATAAACCTGGGATAATTATTTAAAAAGATTGTCTTTAGCCAGTTTACGGCTCCAGTATCAGTATAAAAAAAAGTTAGTCCATTGTAATGTTTGATAGGTGTCACCTCGAGTAAAAAATCATTCTTAGGACCACTAGTTATTATGTCTAAATCAGCTACTTGTTTAAGTCTTGGAATTATGTTTTGAGCTCTGGCTAAATGGCCATTCCCAGTAGTTTGAATAGCGTATAGGATTTTCATTAATCCTGGAGGATTTTAAACTCTGCTATTAAATCTTTATAAAGCTCTTTGTTTGTCATTTCGATTCGTTCACCTTCCTCTTTTTTAAACTCATCTTCAGATCGAGTATGCATATATATAGACCATTTATTATCTGCATATTCTAAAGAAGATAAACTTTCAAGCCAATCCCCAGAGTTCATATAAATAATTTCTTCACCATTAACATCGAAGGATTCAATCTTTGGAGTATGAATGTGACCAAGTACAACATATTTATATCCATTTTTATGAGCAGTTTCTGCAGCAGTCCTTTCAAAATTACTAAAATATTGAACTGCTGTTTTCACATTAGCTTTAATAGCTTTTGAAAAATTTAATCTTTTACGACCAAGAGGTGTCATGATATTTTTATTAAGCCAGCTATTAAACATTATCATATAATCGTATAAAAATCCAGCTAACTTTGTAATCCATGCAGTCTGAATAGAGAAATCAAAAACATCACCATGAAATAACCACACTTTACCCTCGTCAGTTTCTAAAACAACTTGGTTAACTATTTGGAAATTATTAACCTTATAATTCAAAAATTTTCTTAATAATTCATCGTGATTTCCAACTACATAATGTATTTCTTTACCCTGAGATATAAGGTCAAGAATATACTTTACAACTTTCATATGAGAGCTTGGCCAAAAATTTTTATTAAATAGCATAATATCTACAAAGTCTCCATTGATGACAATTTTTTTTGCTTCAACTGTTTTTAGATAAGCTAAAACTTCATCTGCTTCAGACCCGTATGTGCCAAGATGTAAATCGGAAATAACAAGAATATCAAGATTACGTTTCAATTATTTGAATATTTAATGAAAGATAATTTTGATTTACATAAAAGCTTGCAGCTTCATAGCTAACCCTTGATCACCTTTAATTTTGAGTTTACCACTCATAACAGCCATCATTGGATTTACTTTGCCGTTTTTAAGATCTTCCATTAAAGAACCAGCCATTGTAATAGTACAATCTGCTTCCATATCCTCTAATAATATCTTGTTTTCTGATCCAGTTCCATCTATGCAGATTGAATTTCCATCAATCTCAAATTTAATTGTGCCACCAATTGGTGCAGCATTTTTCGCCTTAGATTGAAAGTTTGCTAGTATATTTTCTTTGTCCATAATTTTATCGTTAATCGTGTAAAGGTAATAATTAAAATAATTTTATTTAGATTAGCATTTATTATAAAAAAATATGAGCTATAAAGTTAAAAAAGCAGTAGTACTTGGATCCGGAGTAATGGGTTCTGGAATTGCTTGCCACCTTGCAAATGTTGGAATAGATGTTTTAATGCTTGATATCCAGCCAAATGATAAGTCAATAAAAAATAAAAATTTAATTGCAGATGAATCTTTAAAGAATGCAATAAAATCCAGACCCAATCCTCTTTATAAAAAAGAATATGCTAAAAGGATTACAACTGGAAATTTTGATGATGATTTTGAAAAAATTAAAAATGCAGATTGGATAATTGAAGTAATTGTAGAAAATCTGGAAATCAAAAGAAAAGTTTTTGAAAAAGTAGAAAAATTCAAATCTGATCATGCTTTTGTAACTTCAAATACATCTAGTATTCCTATATCACTTTTATGTGAAGGAAGGTCAGATAACTTTAAATCTAAATTTTGTGGAACACATTTCTTTAACCCTCCTAGATATTTAAGATTATTTGAGGTTATTCCTCATACTGATACCGACCCTTCTTTAACTTCATTTTTAATGGAATTTGGAGATCTTGTCCTTGGAAAACAGACTGTTCTTTGTAAAGACACTCCAGGATTTATTGGAAATAGAATAGGTGTAATGTCTGGAATTAAAGTACTTCAACTTACTGGAAAATATAATTTTACAATTGAGGAAGTTGACTTAATGACCGGAACTGTTATCGGTCACCCAAGCTCAGGATCGTATAGACTTCAAGATATTGTTGGTCTAGATACAAGTGATAAGGTTACAAATTTTTTAGTTGATAATGTTAAAACTGATACTTTTTACAGTAAACTTAAAGATCAGCCTGAGAATAAATCATTTAAATTTTTAATTGATAAGAATTTTTTAGGAAATAAAACAGGCAAAGGTTATTACGAAAAGACAAAAGAGAAAGATGAAAATGGAAAGACAATTATAAATGCTCTTGATCTTGAAACAAATACATACAGAAAATCAATTAAACCCAATCTTCCTGAAATAAAAGAGGCAAAATCAATTGAGCTTTTTGATCGTAGACTTAAATTTTTAGTTGAAGGTGATTCAAATCCAAATAAGTTTTACAGAGAGTATTACTCATGTCTTCTCTCATACGCAGCAATGAGCGTCCCTGAGATAGCTGATGAATATTATCAGATAGATGATGCTTTAAGAACTGGTTATGCATGGAATCATGGTCCTTTTGAGCTTTGGGATAATCTAGGATTAGATTTTGCAATTGACATGATTCAAAAGTGTGGTGATGAAATTCCAGATTGGATTTCAGAAATGAAAAATTCAGGTGCTGAGTCATTCTATAAATTTGAAGATGGTAAGAAAAAATATTTTGATCTGAAGTCAAAGAAATATATTAATGTTCCAAGTGCCGAGTCATTTTTCTTACTTGATGCATACAGAAAAAATAATCAAATTCTTAAAAACTCTGAATGTACAGTTCATGACATTGGTGATGGTGTTATGTGTATAGAGTTTCAAACAAAAGGAAATTCAATTGGAGAGGGAATTGCAAAAGGAATTAATGAAGCAATTGATATAGCAGAAAAAGATGGTTGGAATGGAATTGTTATTGGTAATAACGATAAACAATTTTCTGTTGGAGCAAATCTTATGAATATTGGTATGATGGCAATGCAACAAAACTATGATGAAATTGAAGAGTTTTTAGTTGGATTTCAAAAAATATTAATGAGAATGAGAACTTGTAATGTTCCTGTGGTTGCTGCAACTCATGGCTTTGTTATGGGTGGTGGACTTGAAGTTGCGATTCATTGTGATGCTGGTATCTATGCATCAGAATCATATATTGGACTTGTAGAGGCTGGTGTTGGTCTTATTCCAGCTGGTGGAGGAACAAAAGAGATGGCAATGAGAGCATCTGATTCTTTCAATACAGGAGATGTAAAAATGCCATCTTTAATCGATCACTTTAAATCAATTGCTATGGGATCTGTCTCTACATCTGCACATGAAGCTTATGATCTTCATTACCTAAATCCAAATAGAGATTTTATTTGTATGAATAGAATGAGAAACATAGCAATGGCTAAAGACAAAGCTATAAGTCTAAAAACAGGATATATACCACCATCTTCGAGACAGGATATCGAAGTTCTTGGAAGGGCTGGTCTATCTACGTTGTATTCTGCAATTAATGAATTTAAACTTGGTAACTATATGTCAGATCATGATGTAGAAGTTTCTAGAAAAATTGCATATATCATGTGTGGAGGTGACTTAACTTATTCTCAAAATGTAAGTGAAGAATACCTTTTAGATCTTGAAAGAGAAAGTTTTATGAGTTTACTTGGAAATCAAAAAACTCTAGACAGAATTCAGTACATGTTGATGAATAAAAAACCTTTAAGAAATTAATTATGGAAGCATATATAGTAGCTGGTTATAGATCGGCAATTGGTAAAGCAAAAAGAGGTGGTTTTAAAAATTATAGAACCGATGACCTTGCAGTAGATGTGATCAAACATCTTTCAAGTCAAGTTCCAGAACTTGATACTACAAAAGTTGATGATGTAATTGTAGGATGTGCTAATCCTGAGGGAGAACAAGGTCTTCAAGTAGCTAGATTAATATCTGCAAGAGCTCTTGGTAAAGAAGTTCCAGGTGTAACAATTAATAGATATTGTGCTTCAGGTCTTGAGGCTATTTCAATGGCAGTAAGTAAAGTTAGAGCAGGATTTGGTGATATATTTATTGCAGGTGGAATTGAAAGTATGAGTTTATTGCCAATGACTGGTTATAAACTAGCTCCTAGTTATCAAGCTAACCTTGAGAACATGAATTATCATATTGGAATGGGGCACACTGCAGAAGCAGTTGCAGAAAAATATAAAATTACAAGAGAAGCATCAGATAAATTCTCATATGAGTCTCATGCCAAAGCTGCAAATGCAATTGATAAAGGCTATTTTAAAGATCAAATAGTTCCTGTTACTGTGGAAGAAGTATTTGTTAAGGATGGTAAAAAAGTTTCTAAATCTCATACTGTAGATATGGATGAAGGTGTTAGAAGAGAGACAACAATAGAAGCTTTAGCAAAACTAAGGCCAGCTTTTAAACTTGGAGGAATTGTAACCGCAGGTAGCTCATCTCAAATGTCGGATGGTGCAGCTTTTGTTCTTGTAATGTCTGAAGAGATGGTAAAGCAACTCGGAGTAAAACCAATTGCTAGAATGGTAACATGTACATCAGGTGGTGTTGATCCTTTGTATATGGGTATAGGACCAGTTGAGGCAATCCCGAAAGCTTTAAAACAAGCAGGATTAAAATTGTCTGATATTGAACAAACAGAATTAAATGAGGCTTTTGCTGCGCAGGCACTTGCTGTGATTCAAGAGAGTGGTCTTGACCCAGAAACTGTAAATGTAAATGGAGGAGCTATTGCTCTTGGTCATCCTTTAGGTTGTACTGGAGCTAAACTTTCAATTCAATTATTTGAAGAAATGAAAAGAAGAAATCAAAAGTATGGAATGGTGACTGCATGTGTCGGAGGAGGACAGGGAATAGCTGGTATTTATGAAAGGCTTTAGACCTTTTTAACTACATAAGTTACAACTCCCCAGACTATAAATTCATTTTCTTCGGTAACCTTAATCGGATCATAATTTTTGTTTTCTGGTATCAGATATATATGATCCTTTTCAATTTTCACTCTTTTTACTGTAAAGTCTCCATTTAAGTAGCAGACTGCAATTTTGTTGTTTTTTAACTCTTCGCTTCTGTCAATCACTAAAATATCACCGTCATCTAATCCTGCATCTTTCATGGATTCTCCTGATACTTTTGCATAGAATGTAGCCTCTTTATTCTTTACAACTACCTTTTCAAGACTAATTCTTGATTCTTCAAAGTCACTTGCTGGTGATGGGAAACCTGCTGATATTCCATCCTCAATAAATAAATTATTTAAAGAGTCGTTTTCATTAGGTTTGAATATTTTAATATTATTTTTTTTAGTCATATTCTATTTAACAATTAAAACTTCATCAATCTCAGTTGTATAATTTCTTGATAGTTTTTGTCTCTTCATTTTCCATATTCTTTTCTGATCTTGACTAGCCAGTCTTACCTTATAGAGTCCATATTTATTATCAATATTATCAATGCTTCTCATTAGCTTCTTTTGTTTGTCAATATTTTGATCAAATAAGCTAAATTGATGACTAGATTGTGGAGATAAGCCCATCAGAATTATTCCTGCTTTTTTATATGACTTATTTTTAGAATAAATCTTATTTAAAAGTTTTACAGCAAATTTACTTATTTCAATACTTGAGTTTGTTGAAAAAGGTAATGATCCAGTTAAACTGAAATGGTATTTGTCATCGTTTTGTTTGAAAGGATTACTTCGAATAAAAACAGAGATCATATTACATTCACTATTCTGTCTCCTAAGTTTTTTAGAAGCAACTACAGAGAACGTTGTAATTCGTTCAATAAGATCATTAAGTGATGAAATTTCAGATTCAAAACTTCTAGTAGTAGCAATAGATTTTTTATCAATTTTTCCTTCTTCAATATTAAGAGTAGGAATCCCCTCAAGTTCTTTTTTGAGTTTTAATCCTAGTATACTCATATTTTTTTTGACCCATTGATCTGGAAGATTCACAAAGTCTATTCCAGACTTTACATTAACTTTAAATAGTTTTTTTTCATTTTGAAAACCAATCCCCCATATATCTCCAGCAGAAATATTTTTTAAAGCTTTTATACGTTTCTCATTACTATTAATTGAATAGAAACCATTTGTTTTGGTGGAATATTTTTTTGCAATTCTATTTGCAACTTTTGCGAGTGACTTAGTTGGCGCTAAACCTATTGAAACAGGTATGCCTGTCCATTTCAAGATTGTTTTTATAAGAACTCTACATTTTTCATTAGTCTCATCTTCAGAGAATCCATCAAATTTTATAAATGCTTCATCAATACTGTAGATTTCCACGTCTGGCACATAGCGAGATATTATAGACATTACCCTATTACTTATATCTCCATACAATGTAAAGTTAGATGAGAAAATTTGAACTTTATTTTTTTGAAAAACTTCTTTGTATTTAAACGCTGGAGCTCCCATTGGAATACCGAGAGATTTAGCCTCATTACTTCTAGCTATTACACAGCCATCATTATTAGATAGAATTACAACTGGTTTACCATTTAAATGAGGTTGGAAAACTCTTTCACAAGAAGCATAAAAATTATTACAATCAATTAGGGCAAACATGATACAAAAATCTAAAAATTATTAAGAAACATAGAAAACAAGTTGTAATTTTATTAACTATATAACATTGAATGGACAAATTCTCATTTCTTAATTCAGCTCATACAAGTTTTTTTGCAGAAATGTATGATCAGTATCTAGAATCACCCGACAGTCTAGAGCCTAGTTGGAAAGCTTTTTTTCAAGGATTTGACTTTGGGTTAGAGAACGCAAACATCACTGTTGAAGAGAAAAAATTTGAAGTACCTGAGAATATAAAAAAGGAATTCCAAGTTGTTAATTTAATTGATGCTTATAGAAAAAGAGGGCATTTATTTACAGTTACAAATCCAGTAAGAGAAAGAAGAAAATATTTACCTACGCTAGATATAGAAAACTTTGGATTAGAAAAAAGTGACCTTGAATTAGTTTTTAGTGCAGGGGAAATAGTGGGAATTGGAGCGGATAAATTAAAGAATATAATAGATCATTTAAAGAGAATATACTGTCATTCAATAGGTATTGAGTATATGTATATAAGAGATCCAGAAAGAGTTAAGTGGATTCAGAATCAAATTAATGTAAATGGAAATCATCCTAATTTTTCAAAGGATGAGAAACTAGAAATACTTGACAGTCTAAATAAGGCTTTCACTTTTGAAAATTTCTTACAAAAAAAATATGTTGGTCAAAAAAGGTTTTCACTAGAAGGGGGAGAGTCACTGATTCCTGCTATTGATTTTTTGATAAATCTAGCGGCTGAGAAAGGAGTAGAAGATGTCGTGATGGGAATGTCTCACAGAGGAAGGCTAAACACTCTTGCAAATATATTTGGAAAGTCCAGTAGAGATATTTTTGGTGAGTTTGAAGGTAAAGACTACGAAGAAGATATTTTTGATGGGGATGTAAAGTACCATCTTGGATGGACTTCTGAAAGGACTACATCATCAGGTAAAAAAATCAACATGAATCTTGCACCAAATCCTTCTCATCTTGAATCTGTTGACCCCATAGTTCAAGGTATAGCAAGAGCTAAACTAGAAAATGATTTTGATAATAACACTAATAAAGTTTTACCTATTATTATCCATGGGGATGCTGCTGTTGCTGGACAAGGGGTTGTATACGAAATAATTCAAATGTCAAGATTAAAGGGATATACTACAGGTGGGACTATCCATTTAGTAGTTAATAATCAAGTTGGATTTACCACAAATTATCTTGATGCTAGATCCAGTACTTATTGTACAGATGTCGGAAAAGTAACTCTTTCTCCTGTTCTTCACGTTAATTCTGACGATGTTGAAGCAGTTATTCATGCAGTAACTTTTGCTTTAGAATATAGAAATCAATTTAATAGAGATGTTTTTATTGACCTTCTTGGTTATAGAAAGTATGGACACAATGAAGGAGATGAGCCAAGATTTACCCAACCTAAATTATATAAATTCATTTCGTCACACCCCAACCCAAGAGATATCTATGCTGCTAAATTAATTGAACAAGGGTTGATTGAAAAACAATATATTTCTAAAATTGAATCTGAATATTTTTCTGAGTTAGAAGGAGAATTATCTGACTCAAAGAAAAAAGATAAAACTAAAATCACTCCTTTTATGGAAGAAGTATGGGATGGTTTTAAGAGAGTTGATGAAAAAATAATGTTAGAGAATTTTAGTACTGGGGCTGAAAAGAGTGATATAATGGATGTTGCTAAATCTATAACTCAACTTCCTGAAAAAGCATTTTTACGTAAAGTTGTTAAACTATTTAATTCAAGAGAAAAATTAGTTTTTGAAAATGGAAAGGTAGATTGGGCTATGGCTGAATTACTTGCTTATGGTACATTGATGACGGAAGGTTTTAATATAAGAATTTCAGGTCAAGATGTTGAGAGAGGTACATTTTCTCATAGACATGCAGTTCTGAAATCTGAAGATTCAGAGGAGGAATATTTACCTCTTAATAATATAGAATCAAAAAACAAAGGAGTATTTAAAATATATAATTCACTTCTATCAGAATATGGAGTTCTTGGATTTGATTACGGTTACGCTTTAGCTAGTCCAAAATGTTTAACGATTTGGGAAGCTCAGTTTGGGGACTTTTCTAATGGTGCTCAAATTATAATTGATCAATATATTTCATCAGCAGAAGATAAATGGAAATTACAAAATGGAATAGTTCTTTATCTCCCTCATGGTTATGAAGGTCAAGGTGCTGAGCATTCTTCCGCTAGAATTGAACGTTATTTACAGCTTTGTGCTAAAGACAACATGTATGCTGCTAATTGTACAACTCCATCAAATCTTTTCCATCTTTTAAGAAGACAGATGCTTACTACTTTCAGGAAGCCTCTAATTTTATTCACTCCTAAAAGTCTTCTAAGACATCCAAAGGTCATATCTGAAATTGATGAGTTAAATACATCAAAATTTTTACCAATAATAACTGATCAAGAGATTGATCCCAAAAAAGCAGACTCTTTGGTTTTCTGTACTGGAAAATTTTACTTCGATCTTCTAGATTTTAGAGAAAAGAATAATATAAAAAATGTAGCTATTGTTAGAATAGAACAATTATTCCCTCTACCTGTCAAATTAATAATTTCTGAAATTAAAAAATTCTCAAATGCTGAGGATATTGTTTGGGCTCAAGAAGAACCTAGAAATATGGGTGCTTGGAATCATATTCAAACTTATCACCCTGTTGCAAAAAACATGAGACCAGCAACAAGAAGATTTTATGGATCTACAGCATCAGGGAGTCATGTAAGATTCGAAAGAAGACATAAGCAGGTAATTGAATATGTATTTGATAAGAGTAAAAATAATTTTAGAAAATAAAATTAGATTCTAATAAATCCCTGCATTTACAAAGCTATTCTTGATAGAATCATATGTAGTTTTTGCAGCCTCCTCATTATTCATTTTGTTTAAGTCTTTATTAAATGGCTCAGCACTTACTGTTCTATCATATCCAACTTCTTGTAAAAAATTTAAAAAAGGAGCAGTATCTATCAAGCCTGTTTTACCAGGAAGATCTCTTTCAAGATCAATTTGTTCATCACGAGATCTACCGTTAACTGCATCATTTAGTTGACACATAATTATATCATCTTTATTTAAAAATCTTAAATCTTCAATAGAATGATTTGCGCAATATAAATGAAAAGTATCTAGTTGGTAACCGACATTTCTTTCGTCTATTTCAGAGATTAATTCTCTAAGTTCATTAATTGTTCGTATAAATGAAAATTGATCTCTTGCCATAAGAGTTTTTGGTCCAACAAATTCTAATCCAAGTTTCATGTCATTATCACCAATTATTTTAGCACACTCTTTAAGTCTTTCTTTATGTATTTTAAAATTTTTTAAATATGTTAAATTATTACTCGTAGGCATTATCCATCTACAAAATCCAACTGAGTCAATTTTTCTCATCACTTTACAATAGTCTTTTAAAACCTTAATACCATCATTAAAAACAGAATCAGTTTGTGAAAAATCAACTGGTAAAATTGAGACATCAAATGATATAGAATTACTTGCCATTTTATCTAAATAATCACTTAACTCCATGTTACTCATCTTTTTTAAATCATTAATTAAAGGGTAGATTGATTCAAACTTATTCTTTATTGCAAGATCTAGTAACTCATTGGTGTTGACATTAATCCCAATAGTTCCTGGTATTATACTTATTTTCATCTTTCTAGATGAAAATCTATCCATGGAATATAAATTTTGACTTAATGAAATTAAACCAAGTGAAGCAATAGATGATGACTTAATAAAACCTCTTCTGTTTTGCATTTATTTTTATTTATTAAGATAATGATTATTTAAATAGTTTCAATTTTATGATTAATTTTGATAACTTAAAACAAGCTAAAAAGTACTAATGGTTCTTGAAATGAAAATTCCTTCCCCAGGAGAGTCGATTACTGAAGTTGAAATTTCTCAATGGATGGTTAAAGACGGAGACATTGTAAGTAAGGATCAAACAATTGCAGAAATAGATTCTGATAAGGCCACCCTAGATCTTCCAGCTGAGGCCTCTGGGAAAATTACTTTAAAAGCAGAAGAAGGTGATTTAATGGCTGTTGGAGATATTGTCTGTTTAATCGATACATCTGCAGCTTCTGATTCCAAACCTTCAATTAAAGATCCTGAAATTGATATAGTTAAAGAAGATAAAAAGGTTGATTTAGTTGTAGAGGATGGGATAAATATTACTCCTCTTGCAAGAAATATTGCTTCAAATAAAGGAATTGATATAAATGAAATTAAAGCTAAGGGAGATAAGATTACTAAAGATGATGTTTTAAAAGTTGTACCTGCAATGGGATCTTCAAATGATGAAGGAAGAAGTGAAAATAGAGAAAAACTTTCAATGTTAAGAAGAAAGGTTGCAGAGAGATTAGTCTCTGTTAAGAATGAAACCGCAATGTTAACTACTTTTAATGAAGCAGACTTGTCAAACATATTTGAACTTAGAAAAAAGTATAAAGAAGCATTTTCTCAAAAACATGGAGTAGGTCTTGGTTTTATGAGTTTTTTCACAAAAGCAGTTACTAGAGCTCTTGAATTATATCCAGATGTTAATTCAATGATTGATGGTAACGAAAAAATTTCTTTTAATTATTGTGATATAAGTATTGCTGTTTCAGGTCCTAAAGGTTTAATGACACCAATATTAAGAAACTCCCAAAATCTATCTTTTGCAGCAGTTGAACAAGAAATAAAAAGACTTGCAGATCATGTTAGGAATAAGACAATCACGGTTGATGATTTGACCGGAGGAACATTTACTATTTCTAATGGTGGTGTATTTGGTTCAATGCTTTCTACACCTATTATAAATCCACCTCAATCTGGAATACTAGGAATGCATAATATAATTCAAAGACCTGTAGCTGTTGATGGTAAAGTTGAAATAAGACCTATGATGTATTTAGCTTTATCTTATGATCATAGAATTATAGACGGTAACCAATCTGTTGGGTTTTTAATAGCTGTTAAAGAAGGTGTAGAAGATCCAGAGAACATACTAATGGACGGTAAAGTTGAAAAACATTTAGGACTTAATTAATTGATTGATACTCACACCCATTTATATCTTGAACAATTTAGAGATGATATTGATGATGTCATCTCCAGGGCAAAAGCTGTAGGTGTAGAAAAATTTTATCTTCCCTCAATAAATTCAAAATACAATAAAAGCATGCATGATTTGGAAAAAAAATATCCTGATGATGTCTTTTGTATGATTGGTTTACACCCTTGTTATGTTGATGATAATTTTGATTTGGAAATAGACTTTGTAAAGAAACAAATTGAAAAACATGACTATAAAGCAATTGGAGAAATAGGAATAGATCTTTTTCATGAAAAAAAATATCTTGATCAACAAGTGGATGCGTTTGAAGAACAAATTAAATTAGCTATTGATTATGATTTGCCAATAGTTATTCATTCAAGAGATTCATTTGATGAAATTTTTGAAGTTTTAGAAAAATTTAAATGTGAAAAATTAAGAGGAATTTTTCATTGTTTTACAGGAAACATAGATCAAGCCCATCGAATTATAGACTTGAATTTTCATCTAGGCATTGGAGGTGTATTAACTTTTAAGAATGGAAAAATATCTGAATTTCTTAACGAGATTCCAATAAATAAAATTGTTTTAGAAACTGACTCACCTTATCTAGCTCCTTCACCTCATCGTGGTTCAAGAAATGAGAGTTCATATTTAAAAATAATTGCAGATAAACTAGCAAAAGTTTATAACTTAGAAATTGATGAAATCTCTAATATAACCCAACAAAATTCAATTGAAATTTTTGGAAACTAATTCATTAAAATTAGAGAGGTGGCCGAGTGGTTTAAGGCGCACGCTTGGAAAGCGTGTATTCTAGAAATGGAATCGAGGGTTCGAATCCCTTCCTCTCTGCAATTTTTTTTTATCTTTAAAATTCTAAAATTTCATTATGGAAATGATCAAATCATTTAAAGTTAATCTCAAATTATTTATAACTTTTATTGCAGTCTTCACATTTGCAACATTCATTTTAAGTTGTAATTCCCAAGACAATAATTTATGGTCTACTCTAGATCCTTTACCACTAGATCAAGAAATTGAGGCTCAAATTGATGAAATACTTCCGAAACTAACTTTAGAGCAAAAAGTTGGACAAGTTATTCAGGGAGATACTGGATCTTTAACTCCAGAAGATGTAAAAAAATATAGATTGGGTTCTGTATTAAGTGGTGGAAATTCTGCTCCTGGTCCTTTGCCTTACGCTGAGACAAAAGCATGGCTCGAAATGGCAGATAAATACTACAATGCATCGATTGATGACGAAGATGTTGAGATAGCTATACCTATTATCTGGGGAATAGATGCTGTTCATGGACATGCTAATTTAAAAGGTTCAATTATTTTTCCTCATAATATAGGTTTAGGTGCTATGAATAATCCTGATTTAATTGAAGAAATTGCAAGTATTACTGCACATGAGTTAACCGTCTCTGGACATGACTGGACTTTTGCTCCTACACTTGCAGTTCCTCAAGATTTAAGATGGGGGAGAAGTTATGAGGGGTTTTCTGAGAATCCAGATATAGTTAAGTCTTATGGAGATAGAATTGTTATTGGTCTACAAGGAGAATTTGGCTCAGAAAATTTTATGGGAGATGGAAGAGTGATCTCTAGTGCAAAACATTTTTTAGCTGATGGTGCTACTGAAAATGGAGTAGATCAAGGAGATGCATTAATCAATGAAAAAGAATTAAGTAAAGTTCATGCAGCTGGATATTATAGTTCAATTCCTGCAGGTGTTCAAACTGTAATGGCATCGTTTTCTAGCTGGCAAGGGAGAAAACTTCATGGAGATAAAGAATTACTAACTGATGTTTTGAAAGGAAAAATGGGTTTTAATGGATTTGTAGTAGGTGATTGGAATGGACATGGTCAGGTTCCAGGATGTGTTAACACAGATTGTCCACAATCTTTAAACGCAGGTTTGGATATGTATATGGCTCCGGATAGCTGGAAAGGATTATATGAGAGTACTCTTCAACATGTGAAAGAAGGCACTATAACTATTGAGCGATTAGATGATGCTGTTAGACGTATTTTAAGAGTTAAACTTTTATCAGGAATTTTTCAGAAAGGTGCTCCAAGTACAAGAGCAAATGCAGGTAATGAAAACCTTCTAGCATTACCAGAACATAGAGCAGTTGCAAGACAGGCAGTTCGAGAATCTTTAGTTTTACTTAAAAATAATAATCAAATATTGCCAATAGATCCTACAAAAACAATATTGGTAGTTGGAGATGGAGCCGCCAGTATTTCTAAAGCAAGTGGAGGTTGGACTCTTTCTTGGCAAGGAACAGGACACAGTAATGATAAATTTCCAAATGGAGAATCTATTTTACAAGGGATCGAACAAGTAGTTGCTGATGCAGGTGGAAAATTAATTTTCTCAAAAGATGGCGATACATCTATTAAAGCTGATGTTGTTGTAGCAGTTTATGGAGAAGATCCATATGCTGAATTTCAGGGAGATCGCGAAAATTTGGATTTTATTCCAAATGGATTTAATACTAATAAATTATCTGTTTATAAAGAAAAGGGGATTCCAATAGTATCTGTATTCTTATCTGGACGTCCAATGTGGGCAAATACTGAAATTAATAATTCAGATTCATTTATAGCTGCATGGTTACCTGGTAGCGAAGGAGGCGGGATTTCAGACATGCTTTTTCAAACAGATTCTTCATATGATTTCTCAGGTAGACTATCTTTTAAATGGCCTGCAAGTGCAGTTGTTTCAAAAAATAATAATCAAGCATTATTTAAAATTGGATATGGACTCAGCTATAATAGTATAGAGCAAATTGATTTTTTATCAGAAAATTCTGGATTAGAAAATAGTGATATTGCTTCAACCGGTGAATATTTCATTAAAGGAGATGTAGTTGCTCCGTGGGATATATGGTTGATTTCTGGAGAATTAGAAAAACAAATTGCAAGCTTTCCATCCTCTGTAGGTGGACTTATCATAAGCAAAACAGATCATTTGGCTCAAGAAGATGCCTTACGAATTAATTGGACTAAATCTGATGGAGATTATTTCCGTATCTCATCTGTTAAACTAAATGATTTAACTCGTCAGTCTAATGGTGCGATGAAGTTGGCTTTCAATGCTAAATCATTTACTGGTTCAGATTCTACATTGCAAATAGGTCAATGTGATGATAGTCTTAATTGTAATAAAACATTAGAAATTAAAATAAGTGGTGAATGGCAGGAGTATATGATTCCCCTTAGTAAATTTGAAGAACTAGGGATAGATATGTCAAAAATCATATCATCAATATTAATTAAAGCTGAAGCAGGAGTTGATATTGGTCTGAGTAATGTGCGTCTAGAGTAAGATTTTAACCTTTAGTTATATTTGAATACTTAAAAACATTTAACAAATTAAAAAATCAGTAACTTTCAAAAAACCTAAATATGTACAACTCTAAAATATCTGGATTAGGAATGTATGTTCCTGAAAATGTTGTAACAAATGATGATCTTTCAAAAATCATGGATACCTCAAGTGATTGGATAATTGAAAGAACAGGAATTAAAGAAAGGAGACATATAAAAAAGGGAGACGGCAATACAACTGCAATTATGGGTGTAAAGGCTGCTGAAATTGCAATGAAAAGAGCAGGTATAGAAAAGAATAAAATTGATTTAATTCTTTTTGCTACTTTAAGTCCAGATTATTATTTTCCTGGAAGTGGAGTCTTAGTTCAGGAGCTGTTAGATATTCCAACATGTCCAGCAATGGACATAAGAAATCAATGTTCAGGTTTTATTTATGCAATTTCAACTGCAGACCAATATATAAAGTCTGGAATGTATAAAAATATTTTGGTTATTGGTTCTGAAAACCATTCTGGTGGACTGGACATGACAACAAGAGGAAGAGGTGTGTCAGTTATATTTGGTGATGGTGCAGGTGCTGTTGTAGTTTCAAGAGAAGAGGATTTAACTAAGGGAATTCTTTCTTCACATCTTCACTCAGAAGGAAAGCATGCAGAAGAACTTGCATTAATTGGTCCTAGTACAAATAGATGGGTTCCTGAAATCTTGGACGCAAATGATCCTGAAGATATATCTTACTACCCAAACATGAATGGTCAATTAGTTTTTAAAAACGCTGTAGTTCGTTTTTCAGAAGTAATTATGGAAGGACTAAAACATAATAACATTAGTCCAGACATGATAGATATGCTGATACCTCATCAAGCTAATCTAAGAATTTCTCAGTTTGTTCAAAAGAAGTTTGGACTTTCTGAAAACCAGGTTTATAATAATATTCAAAGGTATGGAAATACAACAGCTGGTTCAATACCTATAGCTTTGACGGAGGCATGGCAGGAAGGTAAAATAAAGGAAGGTAACATAGTCGTGCTTGCAGCCTTTGGTAGTGGTTTTACTTGGGGAAGCACAATTATAAGGTGGTAATTTTTAATTTAAACTATGGATTTTATAACATTACTGGATACATGGTGGTTTAGGTTAGTTACCATACCAATTGATATTGTTATCTTCTATTATACATATAAATGGGTAATAAAAAAGTTCCCATCACTAAAAGAGAGCTTGTGGTATAATGAGGAGCAATGGGAAAAGAGTGAGCATTATGAAAAAAAAATAATTAATTGGTTTAAAGGATTGTTTATTAAAGAAAAAAAAAGAGGGCCTTTTTTATAATTAAACTTATTTAAAATTTAATATTATGTCTATGAAAAAAATTCTCTTAGTCTTAGCATTAGTCCTATTATACTTTGGACTTAATTATGCTTTCTTATCTACCGATAGTTATTCTTCAATGGAAGATTATATTAGTTCTACAAAGAATGAATTTAGTTATGATATTGAAGAAATCATTTATGAAGATGATTGGACGGGATATCACATTAGAATGACCTCAGGTGAATGGTTAGATTCAAAGAAGGTAGATAATATTGAGTGGTGGCATTATGTAGATATAGTTATTCCAAAAGAAACTAAAACAGAAGCTGGTATAATGTTTATTGATTCTGGAGTAGAAGATGAAACTTATTTTAGACTTGATTCAACATCTGTAGGCTATGCTTTGAAAACAAAATCAATAATTGTAAATATTCATAACATTCCATTTCAACCAATTAACTTTTTAGATTCTGATCAGGAATCATTTTACGAGGATGATTTGATTGCATTTGCATGGAATCAATTTTTAGAAAAGGGAGCTAAACAAAAAGATATTGAATGGTTACCAAGGTTGCCAATGACTAGAGCAGTAGTTAGAGCAATGGATCTAGCTCAGGAAATTGCTTTTCAAAACAATGTAAGTTTGAATAATTTTGTAGTTTCTGGAGCTTCAAAAAGAGGGTGGACAGCCTGGACTACTGCAGCGGTTGATTCTCGAGTAATTGGCGTAGTTCCAATGGTAATTGATATGCTAAATTTAGTTCCATCATTTGAAAATCATTTCAGAAGCTATGGAGAGTTCTCTCCTGCAGTTCAATCTTATATTAATTATGATATTCAAGATTGGATGGAAACAGAGGAATTTAAAATTCTATTAAGCTATGTCGAACCTTTCTCTTTCAAAGAAAACTTTACTATGCCTAAGTATATTATTAATGCTGGTTCAGATGAGTTTTTTTCTACAGATTCATGGAGGTTCTACTATGATCAACTCCCAGGAGATAAACTCTTAAGATACGTCCCCAATACAAATCATTCATTAAACGGGAGATACCTTAATGATGATTTATTAAGTTATTTCTACAGAATAATAAATGACATTGATATGCCTACTTTAAAATGGGAATTAAGTAATAATAACTTAAATGTTGCTTTAGATTATGAAGGAAATTATAATGTGTCAATATGGAGTGCTAATAACCAAAATGGAAGAGATTTTAGGTTATGGCAAGAAGGTGAACTTTGGCAAAAAAATAATATTCAAAAATCTGATAACAACAACTATCAGATTGATATAAAAAATAAATCAACTGGCTATGAAGCTATTATGATGGAATTTATAATTGATCCAGAATCAGATTTTCCATTTATAATTTCTACTGGTCCATTTGTTGTTCCAGAATCTTATCCTTTCAGTAAATACATGCCTTTAAAATAAGACTTATTAACATACTTAATTATTAAATTATCAATTAATAAAAAAATTTGAATCGTATAATAATTTTTATATCTTTCGATTCTCAATTATTGAAAAATATTATGAAAATGAAAAAAATATTATTTGCCTTAATCCTTTTAGTTTTCGTTGGATCTACATTTACAAACAATGCTTATGCAACGACTTCAATTAATAGTATAGTTACTATTCAGGATTCACAAGATGAGTCAATGATGGAAGCAAGCTCTGAAGAAGCTTCTGCCGGCTTTACTCAAGAATTAAAGAAACGTTTTATTGAAGGTGGCCCTGGATTTATGGGGATCGTTCTAATATGTCTTATTCTTGGTTTAGCAATTTCAATTGAAAGAATCATCTACCTTAACTTATCTACTACTAACTCAGAAAAACTAACAGGTGATGTAGAAGAAGCTCTTAAATCAGGGGGTGTCGAAGCTGCTAAAGAAATATGTAGAAACACAAAAGGTCCTGTTGCTTCAATTTTTTATCAGGGATTAGATAGAGCAAAAGATGGAGTAGAAAGTGCTGAAAAAGCCGTAATATCTTATGGTGGTGTTCAAATGGGACAGTTAGAGAAAAATGTTTCATGGATATCTCTTTTTATTGCTCTTGCTCCTATGCTTGGATTTATGGGAACAGTTATTGGTATGATTAATGCATTCGATAGAATAGAAGCAGCTGGTGATATGCAACCATCCTTAGTTGCAGGTGGTATTAAAATAGCACTTTTAACAACAGTTTTTGGTCTTATTGTAGCAATTATATTACAAGTTTTTTATAACTACATAGTAGCAAAAATTGATTCAATTGTAAATGATATGGAAGATGCATCAATTACTTTAATTGATATTCTTTCTGCTCAAAAAAAATAACTAATTATGAATCTTGAAAAAATAACAAGAATTGGGTGTATATCCCTTGGAGTACTAGGTGTAATATTTCTGGGAATTGTATTTGTAAGTGGAGATGATACCATAAAAATGGATGCTGCTTCAGGTAATTTTGCTGCAATAACACCAATAATCCTTCTTAGTCAGTTAATTTTGATAATAGCTGTAATAGTTACTTTAATCTTTTCATTAAGAGGTATTGCAAAAGATAAAGCAAAGATGAAAAATGCTGCTAAGTCTGCAGGTTTATTCCTTGCAGTTATCCTAGTTGCTTTTGTTCTTTCAAATGGTGTAGAAACACCAATGAGAGATGGTAAAGTTCTTTCAGCTATGGGATCAAAATTAGTAGGTACAGGTCTACGAGTATTCTATATCTTATCAATTATCGCAGTTGGACTAATGATTTTACCAGGAATTAAAAATTCTATAAAAAAATAAGACATGGCTAAAAGAAAAGCTCCAGAAGTTAATGCGGGATCAATGGCTGACATTGCCTTTTTACTTTTGATTTTCTTTTTGGTAACTACTACCATTGAAACTGATAGTGGGATTAATAGAAAACTCCCTCCTATGGAAGATCAAATTGATCCACCAATTATCAGAGAAAAAAATATTTTTACTGTTGTAGTTAACAAGAATAATCAACTACTTGTTGAAGAATCATTAACGGACATTAAAGACCTTAGAGGTCTCGCAGTTGAATTTCTTGATAACGGAGGAGGTTCTGGTGAAGAAGCATGTTCATATTGTCAAGGTAGTGGAGATTCTAGGTCTTCTGATAATCCAGATAAAGCTATTATTTCATTAAAAAATGATAGAGAAACTCAATATAAAGTATATATAGCAGTTCAAAATGAATTGGTAGCAGCATACAATGAACTCAGAAACAGAGAATTTGCAAGATTGAATCCTAACATCGGTATTTCATATGTTGAAGCTGACCTAATATATAGTGACCCTAGAACTTCTTCTGATGATAAAATCAGCTTGAAAGAGAAATTAGATGTGGTTAAATTATTATATCCTCAAAAATTATCTGAGGCTGAACCAAGTAAAGTAAACTAAATATGGCAAAGTTTAATAAAAAGAAAAGTGGAGATCTTCCAGCAATATCTACGGCATCTTTGCCTGATATAGTATTTATGTTATTATTCTTCTTTATGGTAGCAACAGTTATGCGTGATAGTACATTAATGGTACAAAACACGCTTCCAGCTGCTGATCAAATTCAAAAATTAGATAAAAAGGATAGAGTTATTTACATATATGCTGGAAAGCCTTCTACAAGATATGTTGATACATATGGTTCTCAAGCTAGAATTCAGTTAAATGATAAATTTGGAACTGTTGAAGAAGTTGGAGCATTTGTCCTAGCAGAAAGAGCTGCAAAGCGAGAAGAACTTCAAAATGTTCTAACAACTGCATTAAAAGTTGATAGTGATACTAAGATGGGTATAATTAGCGATATTAAGCAAGAGTTGCGTAAAGTAAACGCTCTTAAGCTAAACTATACAACAAGAGTTGGAGACTACACTCAAAATTTTAATTAGAAAAAATTTATTTTTTCTAACATCTTTAATATCCTTTAGTCTTTTTAGTCAATCCAATCAGGAACTATTAGATCAGACTTATAGAGAAGACCAGCTTTATTTTGGCTCAAGTTATTTTATTCAGAGTGAGTCTATTCCAGATTTTAAACAAAATGGGTTTTCTGGTAATTTTCAATTTGGTTTTATTCGAGATATTCCTTTAAATAAGAGCTCAACTAGAGCAATTGGAGTTGGTTTAGGGTATGAAAGAAATTTCTTTACTTCAAATATTCAACCTATTCAGGATAACTCTAAAATAGACTACAGAATAGTAGTTAGTAAATTTTTAGAATCTAAAAATAAAATTTCTTTTAATTCAATAGCTATACCTATTGAATATAGATGGAGAACATCTAATATTAATGAGTTTAAATTCTGGAGAATTTATTCCGGCTTTAAATTAAAAAAGAATTTTCCATTATATTCAAATCCTTCGTATGGAAGTGAACTTAAAATTGATGAAATTGAAGATTGGACAAGTTCAGTTTACCTTAATGCTGGCTATAACACATGGAATATATCTTTAGAATATGATTTAAATCCCTTGATTAAAAACAAAAAAACTCTAGATGGAAATAATTTAAATCTTAGCTTTTTTAGGTTAGGTTTAATTTTCTATATATTATAGTTCTTTTCTAAGCCTAGCTACTGAAATTTCAAGTTGTTCTCGATATTTTGAAACAGTTCTTCTTGCAACCTTATATCCCTTATCAGATAGTTTATTAGAGAGCTCTATATCAGATAAAGGCTTATTTTTATCTTCCTCGCTTACTATCTGCTTCAATATTTTTTTTATTTCAATTGTTGAAATTTCATCACCTTCTTTATTTTTCATGCCTTCAGAAAAATAACTTTTAAGAAGTTTTATTCCATATGGAGTATCAATATACTTACTATTAGCTACCCTAGATATTGTAGATATATCCATATTAATTATTTCAGCAATATCTTTTAATATCATTGGTTTAAGATTGATTTCCTCACCTGTTAAAAAATATTCTCTTTGGAAATTAACAATAGCATTAACAGTTTGGAATAAGGTCTGGTGTCTTTGTTCGATTGCTTCTATGAACCATTTAGCTGAATCAAGTTTTTGTTTTAAAAACTGCATTGCTTGATTTTGAGATTTAGTTTTTTTAGGATCATTTTTATATCCTTCAAGAATATTCTTATACGAATTTGAAAGTTTTAATTCTGGAGAATTTCTTTTATTAAGTTCGACTATGAACATGCCATCCTCAATTGTTAAAATAAAATCAGGAACTATAGTGTTATTTGAAAATTCACTTGTAATAGATCCGCCAGGCTTCGGATTTAGCCTTGATATTTCTTCTATGGCATTTTTCAAATCTTCTTGTGATAAACTTAATTTTTCAGAAAGTTTTGAAAATTTCTTTTTGGAAAATATTTCAAATTCATTTTCTAAAATTTTAATAGAATTGATTACTGATTTTTTTTGATTATTTTTTTTCTTTAGTTGAATTAAAAGACACTCTTGAAGTGATCTTGCTCCTACACCGGCTGGATCAAGATCTTGTATTTTTTCTAATATTGATAAAACCTCTTGTTTTGTTGCTACTACGTTTTGAGTAAATGCTAAATCATCAATAATGTCATCAATATCCCTTCTTAGATAACCACTTTCATCAATACTACCAATTAAAAACTCACATATTGGTTTTTGAGAATCTTTAAGAATTAAGTTCTTTGATTGATTATCAAGATATTGATGGAAACTTAATGTTGATTTTGTTTGGAAATTTGTACTCTCCTCTTGATTAGAATAATAGTTTTGATTGAATTCTTCAGGTTCATCTGAAAGGTAATCGTCAACGTTTACATCTCCTTCTTCACTATTTGATTCAAATTCGTTAGAGTCATTTTCTAATGATTCTTTACCTTGTTCAAGAGCTGGATTTTCTTCAATCTCATTTTTAATTTTCTGCTCTAATTCTGCTGTTGTAAGTTGTATTAACTTCATCAACTGAATTTGTTGCGGTGAAAGCTTTTGAGATAATTTTAATTGTAACTTTTGATTTAGCATTTTGTTTGATACTTAAACAAAAGTAAGAAAAGAATTAATTCAATCTAAAATGAAGCATTTTTTGGAGTTCTGGGATAAGGGATTACATCTCTAATATTTTGCATTCCTGTACAGAACATTACTATTCTTTCAAACCCTAAACCAAATCCACTATGCGGAACTGTTCCATATTTTCTAAGGTCTAAGTACCACCATAATTCTTTTTCATCAATTCCTATTTCCTGAATACGTTTCCTTAAAACATCTAATCTTTCTTCTCTTTGTGATCCACCAATAATTTCACCAATACCAGGAAATAAAACATCCATTGCTCTAACTGTTTTCTCATCACTGTTTAATCTCATATAGAATGCCTTAATACTTGCGGGATAATCATAAATAACAACAGGAGATTTAAAATGTTTCTCTACCAAAAATCTTTCATGTTCACTTTGAAAATCACATCCCCATTCATCTATTATATAATTAAATTTCTTCTTTTTATTATAATTAGAATTTCTAAGAATATCATAAGCTTCTGTGTATGAAACTCTGACAAATTTATTATTAATAGTAAACTTTATTTTATCAATTAAACTAAGTTCACTTCTTTCAATCTTAGGTTTTTGACTTTCTTCCTTTGAAAGTCTTTCATCAAGAAATATCAAATCATCGGAACAAGTGTCTAATATATATTGAAGTATATATTTTAGAAATGATTCGGCAAGATCCATGTTGTCATCCAAATCATAAAAGGCCATTTCAGGCTCAATCATCCAAAATTCAGATGCATGTCTCGAAGTATTTGAATTTTCTGCTCTAAAAGTTGGACCAAATGTATATACATTTCCGAGCCCTAAAGCATATGTCTCAGCCTCTAATTGACCTGAAACTGTTAGACTGGTTTTTTTACCAAAAAAATCTTTTGAATAATCTATATCTTTTGGGTCAATTTGATCTTCATTTAATGTAGTAACCCTAAACATTTCTCCGGCTCCTTCAGCATCACTAGAAGTTATTATTGGTGTATTAATATAGTTAAAGCCATTTGTATTAAAAAAATCATGAATTCCAAAAGCTAATTTAGATCGAATTCTCATTACAGAACTAAATGTAGAAGTTCTGATTCTTAAATGAGCCTGTTCTCTAAGAAATTCAAAGCTATGTTTCTTTGGTTGAATAGGATATTTATCAGGATCTGATTGACCAAGTATTTCTATACTTAATACTTGTATTTCAAAATTTTGACCTTTACCAATACTCTTGATTAAATCACCTTTAATTTTAAGTGAACATCCAACAGTTATTTTTTTTAAAATTTCTTCTTCTATTGAGGATTCTGTAATTACACATTGAATATTTTTAATTGTAGAGCCATCATTTAATTCAATGAATTTTTTTCCTCTAAAAGCTCTAACCCATCCACCTACAGTAACATTTTTATTAACATCAGGTGACGTGTATATATCCTTAATCTTTTGTAAGTTCATATTTTATAAAGTTAGAATGTCTTTCTCTTTAACTGAGAGCATTTCATCTACTTTTTTGATGTATTTATCTGTTAACTCTTGAGAATCAATTTCTAGATTAGATTTTAGATCATCAGATATTTCTAGATTTTTAATTTTATTATTACTATCCTTTCGAGTATTTCTAATACTTACTTTTGCAGATTCTGATTCAGATTTTGCAAGCTTAGTTAATTCAATTCTTCTTTCCTCTGTCAAGGGAGGAATATTAATTAATAATGACTCACCATTATTAACAGGATTAAGTCCAAGATTTGAGCTAACTATACTTTTTTCTATTTCTTCTAATATGCTTTTCTCCCATGGTTGAATACTAATAGTTTGAGCATTTGGAGTACTTACTGAAGCAACCTGATCTAATGGTGTCATATTACCATAATATTCAACTGTTATCCCTTTTAGCATAATAGGGTTAGCTTTACCAGCTCTAATTTTTGCTAATTCAGTTTCTAAGTGATTAACAGCAGACTTCATGTTTAGTTCTGCACTTTCGACTATTTCTTGATTGTTTTCCATACTTAAAAATTATTTTGAAACTTTTGTTCCAATTTTTTCACCCATTATAACCCTAGTTAAATTTCCCTTTGTATTCATGTCAAATACAATTATTGGAAGTTCATTTTCTTTACTTAAGGTAAAGGCTGTGGTGTCCATTATTTTTAAACCTTTTTTTATAGTTTCTTCAAATGAAATATTATCAAATTTAACTGCCTCTTTATTTTTTTCAGGATCTTCATTATAAATTCCATCTACTCTTGTTCCTTTTAAAATAACATCTGCATTAATTTCTATTGCTCTAAGAACTGCTGCAGAATCAGTTGTAAAATATGGATTTCCAGTTCCAGATGCAAAAATTACAACACGTCCTTTTTCTAAGTGTCTAGTAGCTTTTCTTTTTATAAACGGTTCAGCAATTGATTCCATTTTAATTGCTGATTGAAGTCGTGTAGGAATATCCATGTTTTCTAATGCATTTTGAAGAGCTAAACCATTAATTACAGTTGCTAACATACCCATGTAATCTGCTTGAACTCGATCAATTCCATCTTTTGATCCGGTTAAACCTCTAAAAATATTCCCCCCTCCTATAACAATAGCAATTTCTACACCTTGTTTATGAATTTGTTTAATCTCTTCTGCATAAACTACAAGTCTATCATTATCAATACCATAAGAGTTTTTTCCTAGCAGAGCTTCGCCACTGAGTTTAAGTAGTATTCTATTGTATTTCATTGTCTTTGGAATAATACAAATATAATTATAAAGTTTTAACTTCTATTCAATCTTAAGTGCATTAAGAACAGAATAGTCGCCAATATTTATTCTTCTAAGTTCAAATAAATATGAACCAGAATTTAACTTTTTACCATAATCATTTGCTATCGATCTAATATAAGTTCCTTTTGAACATTTTATATTGAATTCAACATATGGAGGTAGAAAGTTAGTAATATTAAATTCATGTATTTCAATTTCTCTTTCCTGGATTTCAACTTTTTTATTTTCTCTGGCATATTCATACATTCTCTTTCCATCCTTTTTAATTGCAGAAAAGATTGGTGGCTTCTGCATTTTTTTACCAATAAATTGTTGAGATATTTTTTTTAAATCAAGTTCTTTAACATGATTATAATTAAAAACTTCATTTACTTCAGTTTCACCATCATATGAAGGGGTAGTTTCACCTAATTTAAATTTTCCAGTATAAGTTTTAAATTGATTTTGATATTCTGAAATTTTTTTGGTTTGCTTCCCAATACAAATAATAAGTAAACCAGTAGCTAAAGGATCAAGCGTACCTGCATGGCCAACTTTAATTCGCTTAATTTTAAACTTAGATACCAATGATTTTCTAATATACTTAACAACATCAAAAGAAGTCCATTTAAGAGGTTTATCAACTAACATCATCTTTCCGTTTAACACATCATCATAGCTGATATGATCTAAATCATATTTTTTCATTACTCTTTATCCTTATAAAGAATTGAAATTATACACATAATAAATCCTGATATCACTACTAATGGAGCTAACCTAATACGTCTAAAGCTATATATTTCATTGTTAAAAACATCAGGGTTATTAGATCCTCCACCTGACATTAAAAGAAATCCTAAACCTATGATAACAATAGAGAATAAGAGAATTTGATATCTTTTTTTACTAAATAAAAATTGTTTTTTTTTCATTGAACTATCTTACAAATTTTAAGTTTAAATATCTCTGGGTTATAAAAAAAGAACTTATGAACGAAGTTGTTATTCCAAAAATAATAATAAAAGAACCTAGGACTAATAAATCATTAATATTTGTAAAAAAATCAATGTCTTCAATTTGACTGCTTAATTGAATTATTAGTGCAAATAATAATATAATTGAAGCTATTGAAGAGATAAAGCTAATTTTAACATATGTCCAAATAAAAGGTTTTCTTATAAACCTACTTGTTGCACCTACTAATTGCATAGTTTTAATAATATTTCTTTTTGAATAAATTGAAATTTTAATGGAGTTATTTATTAAAACGAAACTTGTTACAAAAAAGACAATACTTAAAATCAATATCCATAGACCAATTTTTTCAAAGTTTGTATTTAGTGCATCAACTAGTGGTTTGTCATATTCAACTTCCTCTATGAAATCAAAGTTACTTAGGTTTTTAATGAATTTTTCAATTGAATAAATATCTATTTTGTCACTGTATAGTTGAACTGAAATAGCATCTAAAAGAGGATTATACCCTAAAAAACCAACAAATTCTTCGCCAATTTCTTGTGAAAATATTTCTGCAGCATCTTCCTTGGTTAAATAGTTTATTTGCTTAACATCATCATTAAGATTTAAAAATTTAATTAATTGCTTATTTTCAAATTCTTTAGTTGAATTCTTAAGATAGACGTTAACTAAAATATTCTCTTTAAAATAACTCTCAACTGATGAAGATTTTAAATAAATGAATCCTATTAATGACAGTGTAAATAATACAACAGTATTTATAAGAAATATTGAAATTAAGTTACTTCTAACTTTTTTGTTTTCTAAATTATTTTTATCCTTCAAACTTTTGTAAAAGTAATAAACAAATAATAAATTAATTTTTATGTTAATCAAATAAGTTCTTCCTTTGTAAAAATTAACTTTACGTGATTTATAATTTTCTTGAAATAGAGAAAAAATGGCAAGAATTCTGGAGAACTAATAAAACTTATAAAGTAGGTTTTTCTTCAAAACCTAAGTTGTATGTTTTAGATATGTTTCCTTATCCTTCAGGAGCTGGTCTTCATGTTGGTCATCCATTAGGATATATTGCAAGTGATATTTACTCCCGATTTAAAAGACATAATGGATTTAATGTTCTACATCCTCAAGGATATGATTCTTTTGGATTACCTGCTGAGCAATATGCAATCAAAACAGGTCAACATCCTAAAAAAACAACCTCAGATAATATTACTATGTATAGAAACCAATTAGATAGAATTGGTTTCTCATTTGATTGGTCTAGAGAAATTAGAACTTCAGATCCTAATTATTATAAATGGACTCAATGGATTTTTATTTTAATGTTCAATTCTTATTACTGTTCTATTGATAACAAGGCTAAAAATATTGAAAATTTAATAAGCTCATTTAATAAGGAAGGTGATAAATTATATAAAGATGAACTTTTAGAACTAGGTTATTCTTTTACTCATTCAGAATGGAGTGCTTTTAATCCCAAAGTAAAGTCCGAAATCTTAATGAACTTTAGACTTGCTTATTTAACTGATGGTGAAGTTAATTGGTGTGAAGAATTAGGAACAGTTTTAGCAAATGATGAAATTATTAATGGAGTAAGTGAAAGGGGTGGTTATCCAGTTACTAAAAGAAAGGTTAAGCACTGGTGTCTTAGAATCAGTAAATATTCTGAAAGGCTATTAAATGGCCTTGATAAAATTGAATGGCCAGATCCACTAAAAGAAATGCAAAGAAACTGGATTGGAAAATCTAAAGGTGTGTCTATTAATTTTAAAGTAGAAAATTCAGATAAATCTATTGAAGTTTTTACAACAAGACCTGATACAATTTTTGGAGTTTCCTTCCTAACAATAGCACCTGAATATAAGGATATATCAGAGCTATCATTATCTGAAAATAAATCTGTTATTGAAGAATATATTAGTGAAGTTTCAAAAAAATCTGAGAGAGATAGACTATCAGATGTTAAAACTGTATCAGGCGTTTTTTCAGGATCTTATGCGATACATCCATTCAATGGAAATAAAGTTCCTATATGGATTTCGGACTATGTTATTGCTAGCTATGGAACAGGAGCTGTAATGGGTGTACCTGCAGGTGATCAGAGAGACTTCGATTTTGCTAATAAATTTCAGATAGAAATTCCTAACATTTTTGAAAATATTGATATATCAAATGAAGCTTTTTCTGATAAGACAGGATTTAAATTAATCAATTCTAAATTTCTTGATGGAAAAGATTATAATGAGTCAATAGAGATAATAATTAATGAAATTGAAAATAAAAATATTGGAAAATCAAAAATTCAATATAAATTAAGAGATGCAACATTTAGTAGGCAAAGATACTGGGGTGAGCCAATTCCTATTTATTATCAAGATGGGGTTCCTAAAAATATTGATCTTAATGACCTTCCTCTAAAACTTCCTGATGTTGATAATTTCTTGCCAACTAAAAATGGTGACTCCCCTCTTGGAAATTCAAAGACATGGGCATGGAATATAAAAGATAAAAAAATAACTTCAAATGATAACATTAATGAAGTTGACACTTTTCCAATTGAATTAAACACTATGCCTGGATGGGCAGGTAGTTCATGGTATTTTTATAGATATATGGACCCAACTAATAATGAGAATTTTGTTTCAGAAGATTCACAAAACTACTGGTCAGATATAGATGTTTATTTTGGAGGAAGTGAACATGCTACAGGTCATTTATTATACTCTAGATTTTATCAAAAATTTTTATATGATCTTAATCTCCTTAAGAAAGATGAATACGCAAAGAAGCTTGTAAACCAGGGTATGATTCTTGGAAATTCTGCTTTTATTTACCGAAAATCAGGAACTTCAGAATATTTGTCAAAAAGTCTTATATCTAAAATTAAAGTTGATAAAATACGAATTGATATCAAGTATGTTGAGGGTGAAGATCTAGTTAATGTTAATCTTCTAAAGAAAGAGGATAAAGACTTTAAAGATTCAATATTTGTTTATGAAAATGACGTGTTTGAATGTATACGAGAGCAGGAAAAGATGTCAAAATCAAAATTTAATGTTGTTAATCCAGATGAAATATGTGATCAATATGGTGCTGATACTTTGAGAATGTATGAAATGTTCCTTGGTCCAATTGAGCAATCAAAGCCTTGGGATACAAGAGGGATTTCTGGAGTTCATTCATTTTTGAAAAAATTCTGGAATTTATTTTTCATTGATGGTGAAATAAATTTATCAAATGATGAACCGTCCAAAGAATCACTAAAATCTTTACATAAAACAATTAAAAAAGTATCTGAGGATATAGAAAAACTTAGCCTTAATACTTGCATAAGTTCATTCATGATTTGTGTAAATGAATTAAGTTCAATGAACTGCAATAATCAATTAATACTCAAAGATTTATTAATACTTATTTCTCCTTTTGCACCTCATTTTGCAGAAGAGCTTTGGAGTCAAATTGGCAACTCTGATTCTATTGTAGAAGAAAAATACCCTAAGTTCGATGCAAAGTATTTAGTTGAGTCGGAAAAGGTTTATCCAGTTTCATTTAATGGTAAGACTAAGTTTACTTTAAATCTTTCTTTAGATTTGAATCGTCAAGAGATTGAAAATGCAGTTTTATCTAATGAAAAAACTAAATCTATATTAAATAACAACAATCCGAAGAAAATTATAATTGTTCCTGGTAAAATTATAAATATCGTTATATGATAGATCCTGTATATGAAGTTATTGGACTATCAGCTGCCTTTCTTACTACTTCAGCATTTATACCTCAGGTATACAAAATATACAAAGAAAAAAATGCTGATGGTATTTCTCTAACAATGTATATTATCTTGTTCATAGGCGTCATACTTTGGTTTGTTTATGGACTCCTAATTGGTAGTTTATCGATAAT
>JAQXBP010000009.1:0-4762 GCA_029252345.1 Flavobacteriaceae bacterium
ATAATTTGGCAGTGTGGAAAGAACTATTTTAAAGATTATAAAAAATATAATTCAGCCTCTGTATTTGTTACAGACTTTATTGATGATATTGATTCTGTTTATTATTCATCTGATTTAATAATAGCTAGAAGTGGCGCATTAACTCTTTCTGAATTAGCAATTGTCTCAAAGCCAGCAATTTTAATTCCCTCACCTAATGTAGCTGAAAATCATCAATTAGAAAATGCAAAAGCAATTGAAGAAAAACATGCATGTATTTGTATTGAAGAGAAGGATTTAGATTTAATATTTAGAAATAAGCTTGATTTAGTTATAAAAGATAAAAAATTGCAAGAAGAACTTTCACATAATATTTCTAAAATAGCATTACCCAATGCTTCAAATGATATTGTAGAATTAATAAAAAAACATTTGAACAATGATAAATAAAAAATATTTTTTTATTGGTATTGGGGGTATTGGAATGTCTTCGATCGCTCAATTTCTACATGATAAAGGAAATATTGTTTTTGGGTATGATCAATCGAAAAATAGGTCAATAGAAATTTTATTAAATAAAGGAATAGGTGTTACTAATAAATTAAATCTTGAGGAGATTCCTGAAGATATAATAGGTGATGATTTAGAAATTGTCTACACTCCTGCAATTAAAAAGGATAATATTTTTCTTAATTATTTTATTTCAAATGGAAAAAATAAAATTTATAAGAGATCAGAAATTCTTGGAGAAATATCACAAAAATCAAAATGCATTGCAGTAGCAGGAACTCATGGAAAAACAACAACTACAGCAATAATTACTGACCTTTTTTATTCTTATGGATTAAAATTTAAAGCTTTTGTTGGTGGAATAATGAAGGGCTATAATTCAAACTATTTGTATACTGGAGATGACTATGTAATAGTTGAGGCAGATGAATACGATAGGTCTTTTCTTAACTTATCTCCAGACTATGCAGTAATTACTTCACTTGATAGTGATCATCTTGATATTTATGGAGATTTTGAATCTTTAAGTAAGAGTTTTAAGCTTTTTTCAAAAAGTGTTAAAAATAGCTTAGTCGTTGAAGAGGAAATCAATATAAAAGGTGATTTTACTTTTTCAATTAAAAATGATGCTGATTATAAAGCTTCAAATATAATTATACAAAAAGACGCAATTATTTTTGATTTCAAAACACCTGATAATTTTTTCACTAAAATATATGTGAACATCATTGGCCTGCATAATCTAAAAAATGTTTTATCTGCACTTTCTATAATTGATCAGATAAAAGAAATTGAAGTTGCAGAATTTCTTCCATTTCTTTCTGATTTAAACGGAATAGAAAGAAGAATGGAGATATATAAAATAGATGATAAAATTGTTATTGATGATTATGCGCATCATCCAATTGAAATTGAATCAGTTCTTAATACAATAAATAGTAATTATAAAAACAAATCTACATCTGTTATTTTTCAACCTCACTTATTTTCAAGAACCAGAGATTTTATGGAAGATTTTGCAACAATCTTATCAAAGTTTGATGAGGTATATCTTCTAGATATTTATCCTGCTAGAGAAAAACCAATTGATGGAGTTAATTCACAAGTATTACTAGAAAAGATAAGTTCATCCAAAAAAGAGATAATTAATAAAGAACTAATTAATGATGTAATAATAAACTCAAAATCAGAAGTGATATCTATTTTAGGTGCTGGAAATATTAGTGAAAATTTAAACAAAAAAATATTTACAAATGAGTAGTTTAATTAAAATGTTTGTGTTGATCATTCTGTTAACAAGTTCAGGCTTGTTTAGCTCATTTCCAGATCATAATAATATAGATATTAATATTAATTATTTAAGTAATGGACACTTTGATAATGAAAAAGTAGTTAATAGCTTAATTAGTCACAAAGAGCTATCAGATTTAATAAACATAAATGAATTTGCAAAAGTCGAAAAAGAACTTGAGAAAATTAAATCAATAAAAAGTATTGATATTTATCGTAATAATTATTTACAATTAGAAATTGATATAAAAGACAGAGAACCTATAGCATTTATTAGAGACTTAAACAGTTATATGGATTCTTCTGGAGTTATTATTAAAACACACAATTTATCAATTGATAGCATCCCCGTGATTAAAGGATTTGTGCCTGATGGTGAAGAATTTAAGATTTTAAAAGTAATTACTGCTATAGATAATGATAATTTTTTTGAAAATAAATTAAAATTTATAAGCCTTAAGGGAGGAGATATATACTTAAATATTTCAGATTTTGATTTTGATATAAGATTTGGTAATGAATTTCAATTAAAAAATAAACTAAACATGTTGAAAGGGTTTTATATATATCAATTTAATAATTCATCAAATACAAAATACAAACAAGTTGACCTGGTTTACAATAATAGATTAATAGCAATTAAAAAATAAATTATGAATAAAAATTATTCTGTAGGATTAGACATAGGAACTACTAAAATTGTAGTAATGGTAGGAGAAAAAAATCAATTTAATAAAGTTAAAATTCTAGGTGTTGGAAAATCGCAAAGTTTAGGAGTTCATAGAGGTGTTGTTAATAATATTACTCAAACAATACAATCTATTAAAATTGCCGTAGATGAAGCACAATCAAAATCTGGTGTAGATGTTAAGGAGGTTGCAGTAGGGATAGCAGGTCAGCATATTAGAAGTCTTCAGCATAGCGATTATATTACAAGAGAAAATCCAGATGAAGTAATCAATGAAAATGACATTGACAAATTAATTGATCAAGTTTATAAATTAGTTATGCTTCCGGGTGAAGAAATAATTCATGTTCTTCCACAGGATTTTAAAGTTGATGGTCAATCTGAAATTAAAGAACCTATTGGAATGTATGGTGGAAGACTAGAAGCAAATTTTCATATCGTTGTAGGTCAGGTATCATCAATCCGAAATATTGGAAAATGCATTAAAAGTGCAGGTTTAGAGATGGGAGATATAACTCTTGAACCATTAGCTTCATCCGATGCTGTATTATCAGAAGAGGAAAAAGAAGCTGGGGTAGCTCTAATTGATATCGGAGGTGGAACTACAGATGTTGCCATATTTAAAGATGGAATTATTAAGCATACTGCAGTTATTCCTTTTGGGGGAAATGTGATTACAGAAGACATAAAAGAGGGGTGCTCAATAATAGGAAATCAAGCTGAACAACTAAAAATAAAATTTGGTTCAGCATGGCCTGGTGAAAATAAAGACTCAGAAATTGTTTCTATTCCAGGACTTAGAGGTAGAGATCCAAAGGAAATTTCATTAAAAACATTGTCTAAGATTATAAATGCAAGAGTTGTGGAAATTATAGAGCAAGCATACTTGGAAATCAAAAATTATGGTCACGAAGATTCAAAGAAAAAATTAATTGCTGGAATTGTTTTAACAGGAGGTGGAAGTCAATTAAGACACTTAAAACAATTAGCTGAATATGTAACTGGAATGGATACTAGAATAGGATTTCCAGGTGAACATTTAGCTGGAGATTCAAATGAGTATAATCCAATTTACTCAACTGCTGTTGGTTTGTTAATGAAAGCTATTGAGAATAATTCTCTAGAAGATAACTCAATTTCAAACTCAACATCAAATGACTTAGTAAACCAAGGAAGAAAAACAACCTTGACTAAATGGGCAGAAGGTTTTAAAAGTTTTATAGATAAAGTAGAAAACCTAGATAATACAATTGATAATTAATAAAAATTTAAAAAAATGAAAACAGAAATAGACACAAACTTTAGTTTTGATTTACCAAAAAATAAAAGTAATGTAATGAAGGTTATGGGAGTAGGAGGGGGAGGAAGTAACGCGGTAAATCATATGTATAAACAAGGAATCAAAGGTGTTGATTTTGTTGTTTGTAATACAGATTCTCAAGCTTTAGAAGAAAGTCCTGTTCCCAATAAAATTCAGCTTGGGGTAAATTTAACAGAGGGTCTTGGAGCTGGAGCTAATCCTGAAATAGGAAAACTAGCAGCATTAGAAAGCTATGAAGAATTAAAGAATCTTTTGGAAACCCAAACGAAGATGTTATTTATAACTGCAGGAATGGGTGGCGGAACTGGAACAGGTGCTGCACCTATTATTGCAGAAATGGCTAAAGAATTTGATATTTTAACAGTAGGGATTGTTACTATTCCATTTAACTTCGAAGGAAAAAATAGAGAGTTGCAGGCAGTTAAAGGTTTAGAAAAACTAAAAAGATCAGTAGACTCCTTAATTATAATTAATAACAACAAATTAAGAGATGTTTATGGTAATCTAGGTTTTAAAGAAGGGTTTTCAAAAGCTGATGAAGTTTTAGCTACAGCTGCTAGAGGAGTTGCACAAGTAATTACTCATCACTATACTCAAAATATAGATCTAAAAGATGCAAAAACAGTATTATCTAATAGTGGAACTGCTATAATGGGATCATCTATTACAAGTGGATCAAATAGAGCAAATGAAGCTGTAATTAAAGCTTTAGATTCTCCATTGCTAAACGATAATAAAATTGAAGGAAGCAAAAATGTTTTATTGCTAATTGTATCTGGTACTGAAGAAATTACAATTGATGAGATAGGGGAAATAAATGAATATATTCAAAATGAGACAGGAAATAGTGCAAATATAATAATGGGAGTAGGTGAAGATCTTGAGTTAGGAAATAATATATCTGTTACTGTTATAGCAACTGGGTTTGGTGATGAAAAACAAAAAAGCCTTGTAAGTTCTGAAACTAAAAAAGT
>JAQXBP010000010.1:0-19298 GCA_029252345.1 Flavobacteriaceae bacterium
TCTTTAGTATTCAAACATGAAAATTTAACAGTATTATTTTCATATAAATTTTCTAATTTTTTTATGAAATCAGAAGAAACTTCATGTGGAGCAATTATAGATTTAATATTATTTTCCATAACAACTTTATTAATTAAATCAATGTCTTTTTCCCATACACTTCCAGCTATAAGACATTTTTTATTATCAATAAATTTTTCAATATTTTTAATATTCTTATTCTCATCGAGTGTCTTCATAACTGATGAAAACCTTGAATCTCCTGAGATACTAATATTTTTTAAAGAGTATTTTTCTAATATGTTTTTTGAATCAAAATCTTGAACATAAAAGTAATTTATGTTTCTCAGTTTTTCTAAAAACCAAATACCGTAGAATTTGAAATAAAATTGAGATTCAGCAAACTTAGATGATACTGAATAAATTATAGAATTATTTTGTTTTAAGTAGTATATATAATTAGACCAAATATCATTCTTTATAAAAACAGCAACTTTTGGATTTACAATTTTTATAAATTTTTTTGCATTCACTGATAGATCAATTGGCAGGTAAACTATCGAATCAGCAAACTTATAATCTTTTGAATTTTCTAGTCCAGATGGAGAAAAAAATGTAATAATAATTTTAAGATCATCTATTTTTGATTTTAAAGATTCAATTATTGGTTTTGCTATTTCAAACTCTCCCAGGGATGCAACATGAAACCAAATATTCTTATCTGTAGGATTTACTTCTTCTCTAAGTATTTTAAATGAATTTTTTCTTCCCTCAAAAAATAAATTTGTTTTAGATGAGAATACTCTAAAAGGCTGGGCAAACAAATAACCCAGTATTATAAATATTTCATAAATAAATTTCACTAAACACTTTTTCCAAAAATACTTTTTTAATTTTGTTTTTGATGAAAAAAATAAATATGGTTGACCTAAATGGTCAATACCGAAAGATAAGATGGCAGGTTAATAGAGAGATGAAAAAAGTAATTAATTCATCGTCATTCATAAATGGACCAATTGTAAAGGATTTTCAAAATAATTTGCAGGAATATTTAAATGTAAGGCATGTAATCCCATGTGCTAATGGAACAGATGCTCTTCAAATTGCTCTTATGGCTCTTGATTTAAAAAGAGGTGATGAGATTATCACTACAAATTTTTCTTTTGCTTCAACAATTGAGGTGATACTTTTGCTCGGCCTTAAACCAGTTGTTATAGATATTGATCCAAAAACTTTTAATATAAATCCAAGTTTAATAGAAGACAAAATTACTGAAAAAACAAGAGCTATAATTCCTGTTCATTTATTTGGTCAATCATGTAAAATGGAAGAAATATTGGAAATCGCCAATAAAAATAACCTTCAAGTAATTGAGGATAATGCTCAGGCATTAGGTTCTACTTATAAATTCTCAAATTCTCAAAAGCAAATGTCTGGAACAATTGGAGATATTGCAACAACATCCTTTTTTCCATCAAAAAATCTTGGATGTTATGGTGATGGAGGTGCGATATTTACAAATTCAGATAATCTAGCATACAAAATGAGAGGTATTGTTAATCACGGAATGTATGAAAGATATTATCATGACGAAATTGGTGTAAACTCACGTCTAGATTCAATTCAAGCAGCAATATTAAATGTTAAACTAAAATATTTAGATAAGTATAATAAAAGAAGACAGGAAGCAGCTAGTCTTTATAATGCTAGTTTTGATAAAATCGATGAAATTGAAGTACCGTTTGTTGAATCAGATATTGATTCTCATGTCTATCACCAATACACACTAAAAATTAATAATGGTCAAAGAGACAAATTAGCTGACCATTTACAAAAAAATAATATTCCATTTGGAATTTATTATCCTCTTGGTTTTCATGAGCAAAAAGCATACAAACAAGAATTTATTTCAGACAACGACTTTCCTGAAACAAATAAAGTAAAGGATGAGGTTATTTCTTTGCCTATGCATACTGAGCTCACAAAAAAACAGATTAAGTTTATATCAAATACAATTATTAGTTTTTTTGAATAATTAGTCTTTTAAATTACTTTAGTAAAAAACAATAATGAAAAACCTATTAATTTTTTTATTGATGACAACTACGCTGGTGTCTCAAGACAAGTATATTCATGCGGGTAAAATCTTTGATTCATCATCAGGAAAATATCAATTAAATAAAACTATTATTATTTCTGACAATATTATCAGCTCAATAGAGGATGGTTTTATAGAACCTAAAAATGAAAATATATCCGTTTATGATCTTAGATCTAAGGTTATACTTCCTGGTTTAATTGACTTTCATGTTCATATGGAAAGTGAGTCAGGTGGAAAGGATAGGTATATTAATAGATTTCAGGATAATAAAGCAGATGTTGCTTTTAAATCAACTGTTGTAGCAAAAAAAACTTTGTTAGCAGGTTTTACCACTGTTAGAGATGTTGGAGGTTCAGGAGTTAATATTTCACTTCGAAATGCAATAAATAATGGAGTGGTTATAGGACCTCGTATATTTACTTCAGGAAAAACTATTGCTACTACAGGGGGTCATGGGGATCCAACTAATGGATACAAAGAAGAATTAGTTGATGATCCAGGACCAGAGGATGGAGTAGTCAACTCTATTAGTGATGCTAGAAAAGCTGTCAGATATAGATATAAAAATGGAGCTGATTTAATAAAAATTACTGCAACTGGTGGTGTGATGAGTATGGCTAAAAATGGTCAAAATCCTCAATTTACAGAAGAGGTTATGAGTGAGATTGTTAGAACAGCTAATGACTATGGAATGCATGTTGCAGCTCATGCTCATGGTGATGAAGGGATGTACAGGGCAGTTAAATCAGGAGTTAAAACTATTGAGCATGGTTCAATTATGAAAGAAAGAACAATGAAACTCATGAGAGAAAAAAATGCTTATTTAGTACCAACAATTAGTGCTGGTGAACATGTTGCAAAAATGGCCAGAATACCAGGTTATTATCCGGAGATAATTATTCCAAAAGCTATTGAAATTGGAGTTCAAAATAAAGCATCAACAAAGAGAGCTTTTCAAATGGGTGTTCCTATTGCCTTTGGAACAGACGCGGGAGTTTATCCACATGGAGATAATGCGGGTGAGTTTTTATATATGGATGAAATAGGAATACCGGCAGAATACTCAATTAAATCTGCAACTATTACAAATGCAAAACTTTTAAATATGGAAAATATGCTTGGCCAGATAAAGAAAGGCTTTTATGCGGATATTATAGCTACAGATAAAAGTCCTACTGATGATATTTCTACTTTAAAAAATGTAATTTTTGTAATGAAAAATGGTAAGGTGTATAAAAATTAAATCTAAATTTTACCCACTAGTACTTTATTGTCAATTTTTTTTATTAAACCCTGAAGAATATTACCAGGACCAACCTCATAAAATTCTTTAACACCATCATTTATCATTTTATTCACGCTTTGGGTCCAAAGAACAGCACCTGTTAATTGACTCAGTATATTTGATTTTATAATAGATGGTTTCGATACTGCATTTGCAGTAAAATTTTGATAAATAGGACAGATAGGAGTTTTAAACTCAGTATTTTCGATACCCTTTTTTAATTCATCTGCTGCAGAGCTCATTAATTCAGAATGAAAGGCACCACCAACAGCAAGAACTAATGCTCTTCTTGCACCTTTTTGCTTAAGTAACTCACAGGCTTCATTAACTGCTTTAACTTCTCCTGAAATAACTAATTGACCTGGACAGTTATAGTTTGCAGGGTTAACTACACCCTCAATTTCATTACATACAGATTCTACAACATTATCTTCTAAACCTATTATTGCTGCCATAGTTCCATTGGTTTCTTGACATGCTCTTTGCATCGCGTTTGCTCTTATAGACACCAATTTTAATCCATCTTCAAAGCTTATCGATTTGGATGAAACAAGTGCAGAAAACTCACCAAGTGAATGACCTGCACATACATCAGGTTTAAATGTATTAGATGTTAATGCTGATATGACAGAATGAATAAAAATAGCTGGTTGAGTTACTTTTGTTTGTAATAAATCTTCACTAGAACCTTCAAACATTAGCTCTGTTATATTAAAATTTAAAATTTCATTAGCTTTTTTAAAAAGATCTCTAGATTCTGAAATCTCATTATATATTTCTTGACCCATACCTGGTTTTTGAGAACCTTGACCAGGAAAAATATATGCTTTCATATTATTTCTTTATAAAAGTTAAAAATGAATATTTAATATCTTCGATATCTTTAAATTCATGTGTTTCTTCACCAACCAATTTAAATTTATCAAGAGGAATATCAGGAAAATATGCATCACCTTCATAATCTTTATAAATTCTTGTTAATTCAATCTTATCTACAATATTTATAGTTTGAGAGTATATTTCACCCCCTCCAATTACAAATGGTTGAGAATCACTTTTACAATGATTTAGCGCTTCTTCAATGCTTTTGCAAACTATTACTCCATTATAATGATAGTCAGTATTTCTAGTAACTACAATATTTGTTCTATTTGGAAGAGGATTAGGAAGTGATTCGAATGTCTTTCGGCCCATTATAACAGAGTGACCCTGGGTTAAATCTTTAAACCTTTTTAAGTCTCTAGGAATATCCCATATAAGCTTATTATTAAGCCCAATAATATTATTAGTTGATGCTGCAGCAATTATAGTAAGTTCATTTTTTATCATATTTCTAAACTGAGATTTTTCCTTTAATTGGTGGATGAGAATTATAATTTAATATTTCTATGTCATCAAATTTGAAGTCTTCAATATTTTTAACTGCTTTATTAAGTTTTAATTTAGGAAGAGGCAAAGGTTGTCTTGATAATTGGAGGTTAACCTGCTCAATATGATTAAGATAAATATGTGTATCTCCAAAGGTATGAATGAAATCACCAACTTCGTAACCACATACTTGGGCAATCATATGAGTAAGAAGAGAATAAGATGCAATGTTAAAGGGGACGCCAAGAAATACATCTGCACTTCTTTGATACATTTGACATGATAATTTGTTATCTGCTACATAAAATTGAAAAAATGCATGACAAGGAGGTAATGCTGCTTTTCCATCTTTTACATTATCACTAAATGACTTATTGCTGTTAGGAATTATATTTGGATTCCATGCAGTAACAATCATTCTCCTACTTGAAGGATTAGTTTTAAGAGAATGTATTACATCTTTGAGTTGATCTATTCCATCACTATTCCAATTTCTCCATTGGTGACCATAAATAGGACCAAGATCACCATTACTATCTGCCCATTCATCCCAAATTGTGACTCCATTTTCTTTTAAGTATTTAATATTTGTATCACCATTTATAAACCAAATTAGCTCATGAATTATTGATCTCAAATGCAATTTTTTCGTTGTTACAAGGGGGAATCCATTTTTTAGATTGAATCTCATTTGATGACCGAAAACACTGATAGTACCAGTACCTGTTCTATCTTTTTTTTCAACTCCATTATCACTTATATGTTTTAGTAAATCTAAATATTGTTTCATTTTATACTTTTTCTAATATTTAACTCATCTCTTAATTTTGCTGCCATTTCGTAATCTTCATCTTGAATGCTTTTGTCAAGCATCTTCTTAATCTTGTTAGAAGATATTTTTTTTATATCCTTTGAGTCTTTGATAGTCTTGTCAGTTGTATCAGTTTTGAAAAAACTATCATCAATAAGGTTTATTTCATCTGAATATTTTTCATTATCATCAAATCCTGCCTCATCTAAAATACTTTTATCAATAAAAATAGGGGCATCAAACCTCAGAGATAATGCAATAGCATCTGATGTCCTTGAATCAATTTTAATTATCTCATCATCTTTTTCACAAACTAGGTTTGAGAAAAACACACCATCAATTAATTTATGGATTAAAATATGATTAATTTTTATATCAAATTTATCTGCAAATCCTTTAAATAATTCATGAGTTAATGGTCTAGACGTCTTGATTTTTTTTTCAAGTGCTATTGCTATAGCCTGAGCTTCAAATCCTCCAATCACAATTGGTAATTTTTTACTTCCATTTATTTCATCAAGAATTAGAGCAAAGGCTCCAGAAGTATTATCGCTGTAAGATATTCCTTGAATTTTTAATTCTATTAATTCCATCTAAAAATATGATTGCACAAATTAATTAAATAAAATTTAAATCTCATTAGAGCAGAATAGGAAATATTTTTTTTATGATTAAATTCGCATAAAATTAATAAGTATGAAGACAGTTCAGTTTAGACAAGCAATTTGTGAAGCAATGTCAGAAGAAATGAGAAGAGATGAAACCATTTATCTAATGGGTGAAGAAGTTGCTGAATATAATGGAGCTTATAAAGCATCAAAAGGTATGTTAGATGAATTTGGAGATCTGAGAGTTATTGACACTCCTATTTCAGAAGCAGGATTCTCTGGTGTTGGAGTTGGATCAACTATGGTTGGAGCTAGACCAATAATTGAATTCATGACTTTTAATTTTGCATTAGTTGGAATAGATCAAATAATTAATAATGCTGCAAAAATCAGACAAATGTCTGGTGGTCAGTTTCCATGTCCGATTGTCTTTAGAGGTCCAACTGCATCTGCAGGTCAACTTGGCGCAACTCACTCTCAAGCTTTTGAAAGCTGGTTTGCTAACTGTCCGGGCTTAAAAGTAATTGTTCCATCAAACCCTTATGACGCAAAAGGATTACTTAAATCTGCAATTAGAGATGATGATCCTGTAATTTTCATGGAGTCGGAACAAATGTACGGTGATAAAGGAGAAATACCAGAAGGAGAGTATACTCTTCCAATAGGAGTTGCTGATATAAAAAGAAAAGGAAAAGATGTTACAGTAGTATCATTTGGAAAGATTATTAAAGAAGCTTATAAAGCAGCTGAAATTTTAGAAAAAGATGGAATTGAGTGTGAGATTATTGATCTAAGAACTCTTAGACCAATTGATTATAAAACAGTTCTTGACTCTGTTAAAAAGACCAATCGACTAGTTATACTTGAAGAGGCTTGGCCATTTGGAAATATTTCTACTGACATTTCACACAAAGTTCAGAATGAACTTTTTGATTTCTTGGATGCACCTATAGAAAAGGTCAACAATGCTGATACTCCGACTCCCTACTCACCTGTTTTACTAGAAGAATGGTTACCAAATAGTGATGAGGTAATTAAAGCTGTAAAAAAGGTCCTTTACATTTAACCCACCAATAAAGGTGCTATAACTAGAGCAACAACAGCAATTAACTTAAGAAGAATATTAAGTGATGGTCCAGAGGTATCTTTAAATGGATCACCAACTGTATCACCAACAACTGCAGCCTTATGAGCTTCAGATCCTTTTCTACCTTGTTCTTCAATCATTTTCTTAGCATTGTCCCATGCACCACCAGAATTTGATTGAAATATTGCCATTAAAACTCCACATGAAGTAACACCAGCTAGAAGACCCCCTAACATTTCAGCACCTCCAGTAAAACCAATTATTACAGGGACAGAAATAGCCATTAATCCAGGTAATACCATTTCTCTTAATGCAGCTTGAGTAGAAATTTCAACACATTTACTATATTCAGCAACACCATCAGCATCATTAAATATTTTTAAGTCTTCTTTAGTAGCTTTCGAAAGATCTGAATCATATTTTCTCATGATTTCAAGAGCTGCCTTAAGTTTAGGAAGATCTCTAAATTGTCTTCTAACCTCTTCAATCATACTCATTGCTGCTTTACCAACTGCATTCATTGAAAGAGCTGAAAAAACAAAAGGTAGCATAGCTCCTAGAAGTAATCCAGCCATCACAATTGGCTTTGAAATATCTATTGAAGTTATTTCTGCTGTTTGCATGAATGCTGCAAACAATGCTAATGCAGTTAAAGCTGCAGATGCAATTGCAAAACCTTTACCAATAGCAGCTGTTGTATTTCCTACTGCATCAAGTTTATCAGTTCTTTCTCTTACTATAGGGTCAAGATCAGCCATTTCAGCAATACCTCCAGCATTATCTGAAATTGGACCATAAGCATCTACCGCTAATTGTATACCAGTATTTGCAAGCATTCCAACTGCGGCAATTGCAATACCATACAATCCAGCTTGATCATGTGAAATAAGAATTGCAGCACAAATAAAGATGATTGGTAAAGCTGTTGAGATCATACCAACACCTAATCCTGATATAATTGTAGTAGCAGCTCCAGTTTCAGATTGCTTGACAATCGATAAAACAGGTTTCTTACCAGTAGCTGTATAATACTCAGTAACCTTTCCAACTAAAAGTCCTGCTACCAAACCACTCAAAGTAGCCCAAAAAACTCCAATTGAAGAATACTCTATACCGTTAAACATCCATGATTCAGGCAATAAATTTTGAATTAAAAAAAATGTAGCAATAGTCATTAATCCTGCAGACAGAAATTCTCCTGTATTAAGAGCTTTATGAGGACTCCCTCCTTCTTTAACTCTAACAAAGAAAGTACCAATTATAGACATTATTATACCTGTAGCAGCTATGTAAAGAGGAAGTAATACTGCATTGATTTTAATTTCAGAAAATTCGCTTAATCCTACAAAGGCAGCACCTAAAACCATTGCACCTATTATTGAACCAACAAATGATTCGAATAAATCTGCGCCCATACCTGCTACATCTCCTACATTATCTCCTACATTATCTGCAATTGTTGCAGGATTAAGAGGATGATCCTCTGGAATACCTGCTTCAACTTTACCAACAAGATCTGCACCAACATCAGCTGCTTTCGTATAAATTCCACCACCAACTCTAGCAAATAAAGCTATTGAAGATGCACCTAATGAAAATCCTGAAAGTACTTGAATTACAGTGTTTATATCTGTAAACATTGGTTCATAGATAATAAATAAAGTTCCAAGCCCAAGAACACCTAAACCTACAACACCCATACCCATCACTGAACCTCCAGAAAAGGCAATTTCAAGTGCTTTCCCAATAGATTCTTGAGCAGCATTAGTTGTTCTAACATTAGCTTTAGTTGCAACTTGCATACCTATAAATCCAGCTAATCCAGAACATAGTGCTCCTACCACAAATGAGACAGCAACTAACCAGCTGCTTCCTTCATTTATTCCTTTAAAGGCTAATAATACAGCAGTAATAATTACAAAAACTGATAAAATTTTATATTCAGCTTTAAGGAATGCCATTGCGCCGTCAGCAATATTTTTTGCAATTTCTGCCATCTTTGCATTACCAACCTCTTTTTTAGAAACTGATAAGTTTTTGATAAAAACAAAAATTAAAGCTATAATTCCAGCTGCGGGGATAAGATATATGTAGTCCATTTTTTAAATTTTTTTCAAATATAATACAATGATAAAAATGGAGGGCAAAAAATATTGAGAAAGATATAACTAAAGTTCTTTTTTAATAAGTTCTAGGATTGTTTCATAATCGGCCTTATTCTCAACAAAATCTAAATCATCAACGTTAATTTTTAGAAGTTTACCGCTGTTATAGTTAGTAATCCATGCTTCATATCTCTCATTAAGTCTACTTAAATACTCAATACTAATTGTTTTCTCGTAATCTCTTCCACGTTTGTGAATTTTGTTAACTAAATTAGGAATACTACTTTGCAGATATACTAAAAGATCTGGTGGTTTAACTAAATTTATCATAGTATCAAAAAGAGATAAATAATTGTCATAATCTCTCTGAGTCATTAACCCCATTGCATTAAGATTAGGAGCAAAAATAAATGCATCTTCGTATATGGTTCTATCTTGAATTACATTTTCTTTTCCTTTATCTATTGCAACTAACTGTTTAAACCTACTATTTAAAAAATATATTTGAAGATTAAATGACCATCTTTCCATATGATTATAAAAATCATCTAAATATGGATTTGCAATTACATCTTCGTAATATGATTTATACTTTAAACTTTTGGAAAGTTGTTTGGTTAAACTAGTTTTTCCGGCTCCAATATTTCCTGCTATTGCTATTCTCATAATTCTAGCCAAAATAGGAGGTTTTTTTTAAAGAAAAAAGAAGAATAATTTGAAATAATAATTTTTTTAATACTTTTGTTCTAAACAGAGGAAGGATTTGACTGATTGCAACCTCTTAAAAAAATTGCTAAAGCAGTAATTCTTTTACTCGCAATCTTTCATTTTTATTTCTCACAAATCTATTTTATGTCGTATTTATTTACGTCCGAATCAGTTAGTGAAGGACACCCAGATAAGGTTTCAGATCAAATTAGTGACGGAATATTAGATAATTTCTTGGCTTTTGATCCCAATAGTAAAGTCGCATGTGAAACTCTTGTTACTACAGGTCAAGTAATTCTATCAGGAGAAGTAACAAGCTCTACATATATTGATGTTCAAGATATTGCAAGAAATGTAATTAAGGATATAGGTTATAATAATGACCAATATAAATTTTCAGGTGAGTCTTGTGCTGTAATGTCTCTAATACATGAACAGTCAGAAGATATATTAAGGGGAGTTGAAAGAAACAAAAAAGAAGAACAAGGTGCTGGAGATCAAGGAATAATGTTTGGCTATGCTTGTAATGAGACTGATGATGCCATTCCATTAACATTGGATATAGCCAATAGATTGTTGTTAGAACTTTCAAATCTTAGAAAATCAAAAATAATTTCATATTTAAGACCAGACTCTAAGTCTCAAGTAACAGTTGAGTATGATGAAAATGATAATCCATTAAGAATTGATACAATAGTAATTTCAACACAACATGATGAATTTGATCAAGATGATCAAAAAATGTTAAATAAAATAAGAAAAGATTTAATTGATATTTTAATTCCAATAGTAAAAAATAGTTATTCGTCTAAAATTCAAAAATTATTTAATAATGACATTAAATATCACATTAATCCTACTGGTAAATTTGTTATAGGAGGTCCTCATGGTGACACTGGGTTAACAGGTCGAAAAATAATTATAGATACATATGGTGGAAGAGGAGCTCATGGTGGAGGTGCTTTTAGCGGAAAAGACCCGAGCAAAGTAGATAGAAGTGCTGCATATGCAGCAAGACACATATCTAAGAATCTAGTAAAGGCTGGAGTCTCTGACGAAATATTAATTCAAGTTGGATATGCTATTGGAATTGCTGAACCAGTATCACTAAATGTTAATACTTGTGGTAAATCAAAACTAAGTATTTCAGATTCGCAATTATCGGATATAGTCAATGAAATTTTTGACTTAAAACCTCATTCGATAGAATCAAGATTTAAATTAAGAGACCCAATTTATCTTGAAACTGCTTCATATGGACATATGGGTAGAAAATCTGAAAAAAAAACCAAATCATTTAACTCAAAATATTCTGGAGTTAAGAAAATTGAGGTTGAGCTTTTTCCTTGGGAAAAGTTAGAATACGTTGAACAATTAATTAAAACACTTAAAAAATGAATCATAATGATCAAACCCTAGCATTACATGCTGGGCATAATACAACTAAAACAGAGGGGACTAGAGCAGTTCCCATTTATCAAACAACATCTTATGTTTTTGATAACACGGACCATGCAGCTAATTTATTTTCCTTAGCTGAACCTGGTTATATATATACAAGATTGAATAACCCAACAGCAGATATTCTTGAACAAAGATTAGCTTCCTTAGAAGGAGGTATAGCTGCAGTTGCAACTTCATCAGGATCCGCTGCACTAGCAACAACTTTATTAACTCTTTTAAAAACAGGAGACCATATAGTTGCCTCAAATAGTTTATACGGAGGAACTTATAATTTACTTAATGTAACTTTACCTAGGTATGGAATTACAACCACTTTTGTAGATCCTGATAACACTGAAAATTTTTCAAAAGCAATTAATGAAAATACTAGAGTAGTCTATATAGAGAGTATGGGGAATCCTAAATTGGATGTTCTAGATATAGAGTCTATTTCAAAAGTTGCAAAAAAATCTAAACTTCCACTAATTGTTGATAATACAGTTGCTACACCATATTTGTTAAAGCCTATTAATTATGGAGCAGATATAGTGATTCATTCTACTACAAAATATATTACTGGAAATGGAACATCAATAGGAGGAGTTATAATTGATGCTGGAAAATTTGATTGGAGTAGCGGAAAATTTGACGAGTTTACAACTCCATCTGCTGGATATCATGGATTAGTATATCATGAAGCACTTGGTCCAGCTGCATTTATAGCTAAAGTTAGAATAGAAGGATTGAGAGATCTGGGAAGTGCACCAAGTCCATTTAATTGTTTCCAGACAATCCAAGGCCTTGAAACTTTATCAGTAAGAATAAAAAAACATTCTGAAAATGCATTAAAAATTGCTGAATGGCTTGAAAGTCAGGATGAAATTGCTTGGGTTAATTATCCTGGTTTAAAGTCTTCAAAATATTACAATCTGTCAAAAAAATATTTAAAAAATGGACAGAGTGGGATTGTTACTTTTGGACTAAAAGGTGGCTTTGAGTCTGCAAAGAAATTAACTGACAGTACAAAAATATTTTCATTACTGGCAAATTTTGGAGATTCAAAATCTTTAATAATACACCCGTCAAGTACTACCCATCAGCAATTAAATAAGGATCAACAAGCCGAAACAGGTGTAACATCTGATTTAATTAGACTTAGTATTGGCCTTGAAGATCCGATTGATTTAATTAATGATCTTAAAGATTCTTTAAGCTCATTATAAAAATTGGAAGAGGAATTAAAACATATACTGCTTGAAGATTTTGAGACACTATCTGGGTTAAAAATTAAAAAAATTCAGATAAGTTATCAGGTTTTTGGAGAAAAATTAGGGAGTGCGCCAGTGATTCTTGTTAATCATGCATTAACTGGCAACTCTCTTGTTACAGGAATTAATGGATGGTGGAGTGAGATTATTGGATTTGAAAAACCTATTGATACAAAAAAGTATTCAGTTTTGTGCTTTAATATTCCTGGAAATGGTTTTAATGAAAATAATTTTGATTTTAATTTAGATCTTAATCTTGGTGATATTGCTTTACTTTTTATTAAAGCCATTGACCAACTCAAGATTGCCAAACTTCATGCTATTATTGGAGGCTCTATTGGTGGATGTTTGACATGGGAAATGATTGCGCTTAAAAATGATTTAGCATCAATAATAATTCCGGTGGCTGCTGATTGGAAAGCTACTGATTGGTTAATTGCTAATACATTTCTTCAAGATAGAATTTTAAAAAACTCTAGAGACCCTGTAAGTGATGCTAGAATTCATGCAATGACTTTTTATAGATCTCCAAAATCTCTAAATACAAGATTTACTAGAACAAAAAATTTAGATAAGAATATGTATAACGTAGAGTCTTGGCTTAGTCATCATGGAGAAAAACTTCGTCAAAGATTCAGCCTTAAATCATATTTATTCTTGAATAAACTTTTGAGTTCTACTGATATTACTCGTGATGGCAAGACTTTTATAAATAAAATTTCTAAAATAAAATCTTCAATTCATTTAATATCTGTAGATTCAGATATATTCTTTTTGCCTGATGAAGATCATGAAACTTATTTAGTAGCGAAAAAAAATAATCTTGATATTAGAAATCATACAATAAACTCTATTCATGGTCATGATGCTTTTTTAATAGAAACAAAACAAATTTCAGATATCTTTACAAAAATATTTTAAAAATGGCAGTACAATTAGATAGAGTTAATGATAAATATTTATTTGAGTTAACTAATAAAAATGGACATCAAGTTTTTCTTGACAGAAAATATTCTCCTGATTATGATGTTAAGGGGGTTAGCCCAATGGAATTATTATTAATGGGTGTTGCGGGATGTAGTAGCATTGATATTATTTCTATTCTAGAAAAACAAAAATTAAATCCTGTATCATATAAAATGGAAGTTGAAGGAGAGAGAGAATCAACACCGGGAGAACCTTTTAAAAAAATTCATGTGAATCTATATGTTGAAGGAGATATTCCTGGTGAAAAAATAATACGTGCAGCTGCATTAAGTTTTGATAAGTATTGTTCAGTATCAAAGAATTTAGAGAAGTCAACAACCATTGAGCATTCTATTTACCTGAATGGATCTATAATTAAAAAATAGACAAAAAAATTTGTTTTTATCTATACCTATTATACTTTTGTTAAATAATGACAAACAATTTTAATTTTTATTATAGCTATTATTTCTTTTCTAATCAAAAGACAGGGTAACTATTCTATTAAAAGAAATTATGTATACTAGTCCTGTCAAATCAGGACTTTTTTTTTATATGAAAGTATCAATTCAAGGAATTAAAGGATCATTTCACCATATGGTAGCAAATCATTATTTTGATTCGTTTGAATTAAATGAATGCTCAACTTTTGAGAGTCTTGTAAAATCTGTAGTTGGTAAAGATTCTGAATACGGAATAATGGCTATTGAAAATTCAATTGCAGGTTCTATACTTCCAAATTATGCTCTTATTGATGAATATAATCTGTCAATAATTGGGGAATACAGTTTAAGTATAGATCATAATTTAATGTGTCTTCCAAATCAAAAGATTACTGAAATTAAAGAAGTTCACTCTCATCCAATGGCTCTATTGCAATGTTCTAAGTTTTTTAGTAATTATCCTCATATTAAATTAATAGAAAGTGAAGATACAGCGCTTTATGCTAAAAATATTAGAGATAATAAAATTAGTGGTGTAGGAGCAATTGCTAGTTTACAAGCATCTAAAATATACACCTTACAAATCCTAGAAACATCTATCCAGACTATAAAAAACAACAAAACTCGATTTGTAATTCTTGAAAAGAATAAAAAAGACGCACTTGATTATAATAAAGCTGCTCTTAAATTTATTCTTGACCATAAAAGAGGAAGCTTAGCTACAGTGTTGAATATGATGAGTGATTGTAATCTAAATTTAACAAAGATTCAGTCTTTGCCTGTTATTCAAACTCCAGGTAAATATGCGTTTTTTGTTGACATTACTTTTAAATCAATTGAAAATTATAAAAAAGCAATAAAAATAATTGAATTAATGGCTCAAGAGTTTAAAATTTTAGGAGAGTACAAATATCAAAAATCATGAAAATTGGTATAATAGGTTTAGGTTTAATAGGCGGATCAATTGCTTTGAAGTTAAAAGAATTAGATGATAATATTATTATTTATGGCTTTGATCAGAATACTGATTCAATTGATTACTCCTTAAAAAATGAAATTATTGATAAGAAATTTAATACTGATTCATTAATAAATTTTGATTATTTATTTCTTGCTATACCTGTTGAATCAATCAAAAAACAACTTAAAATTATTCTAGATAAAATATCTAAAGAAACATTAGTTATTGATTTAGGATCAACTAAATATCAAATCTGTAATTCAGTTAGAACACATGATAAACGAGGTAATTTTTTAGCTGCTCACCCTATAGCTGGTACTGAGTTTTCAGGTCCTGTAGCTGCTCAGAAAGATTTGTTTAACAATAAAGTTATAATTCTATGTGAAACTGAAAACACAAATTCATCTCTACTTTTAAGTGCAATTGAAATTTTTAAAAAATTAGGAATGAACATTAAGACAATGGGTTCGTTAGAACATGATAAACATATTGCCTATGTATCGCATTTGTCACATATTTCATCATTCATGTTAGGTAAAACAGTAATGGACAAAGAGGATGATGAGCAGACAATTTATGATATGGCAGGAAGTGGATTTGAATCAACTGTTAGGTTAGCAAAAAGTTCTCCTGAAATGTGGTCTTCAATTTTTATCGAAAACAAAACTAATATTATTGAATCTCTTGAGGAATACATATTAAATATTAATAATTTTAAAAAATTAATAGAAAGTGGTGATCAAGAAAACCTTAATACCGAGATGAAAAAAATTAATGGTATAAGAGAAATTTTAAAAGGAATTAAATAGAAAATTATGGAAAATAAAAAAGAATATAGAAATTGGCTTGAACAGATGAACTTAGATCATCCTCTGGTAATCGCAGGGCCGTGTAGTGCGGAAACTGAAGAACAAGTTTTAAAAATTGCACATCAACTTAAAGATACAGATGTTACGGCATATAGAGCTGGAATATGGAAGCCACGAACAAGACCTGGGATGTTTGAAGGAGTTGGAGCAATAGGGTTAAATTGGTTAGAGAAAGTCAAAGAAGAAACAGGTTTGTTAATTGCAACAGAGGTTGCAAATTCTGTTCATGTTGATTTAGCACTAAAACATAATGTAGATATTTTATGGATAGGAGCAAGGTCAACAGTAAGTCCATTTATTGTTCAAGAAATTGCTGATGCTTTAAAGGGGACTGACAAAACAGTTTTAATTAAAAATCCAGTTAATCCAGATTTAGCTCTATGGATGGGAGGAGTTGAAAGAATATATTCAGCAGATATTAAAAATATCGGTGTTATTCATAGAGGTTTTTCTTCATATGATAAATCTAAATACAGAAATAATCCAGAATGGCAAATTGCTGTTGAATTTCAAAATAATTTTCCAGATATACCTTTAATTTGTGATCCTTCTCATATAGCTGGTAAAAGAGACTTAATTTATGATTTAAGCCAAACCTCTTTAGATCTTAATTATGATGGTTTAATGATTGAATCTCATTGGGATCCAGACAATGCATGGAGTGACGCTGCACAACAGGTTACCCCAAAACGATTAATTCAAATAATGAAAGATCTTAAAATAAGAGATAAGACTTTTCAGGGAGAAGATTATCAAAATCAATTAAATAATTTAAGATCTCAAATTGATGTTGCAGATCAAAATTTATTAACAACTTTAGGAAAGAGAATGGAAGTTGCAAAAAATATAGGTAAACTGAAATCTGACAATAATGTTGCAATTCTTCAAAACAAAAGATGGAATGAAATTTTAGGAAAAATGATATTAGATGGAGAGGATCACGGCTTAAGTGAAGAGTTTATTCTCAGATTTTTTAAAGCCATTCATCAAGAATCTATAAATAATCAAAAAAAAATATTAAAAAAATAATTTAAAAAATGTTATCAGATAAAATTAATTCATTACCGATTTCACAAACTGTTGCAATGACTGCAAAAGCTCATGATTTAAAAAATCAAGGTTTAGATGTTATAACTTTAAGTGCAGGAGAGCCTGATTTTAATGTCCCGGATTACATTAAAGATGCGGCAATTGATGCAATAAATGAAAATTACCACAAATACTCTCCAGTTGATGGATTTCTTGATTTAAAAAAAGCAATTTGTAAAAAGTTTAAAAGAGATAATAATCTTGATTATAATACTGATCAAATTGTTGTTTCTACAGGAGCAAAACAATCTATAGCTAATGTTTGTATGTCTTTAATAAATAAAGGTGACGAGGTCGTAATTCCAACTCCTTATTGGGTTAGCTATAGTGCTATGGTATCTCTGGCAGATGGAATTCCAGTGTTTGTTAATCCAGATGAAAATGCAAATTATAAAGTAACTGCCAAACAGATTGAATCTGCAATTACAGATAAAACAAAGATGATAATGCTTAATTCACCAAATAATCCAAGTGGTTCTGTCTTTAGTGAACAGGAGTATCTTGAATTTTCAAAAGTTTTATTAAAGTATCCTAAAATTATTATTGTTTCAGATGAAATTTATGAGCATATTAATTATGGTTCAAAAAGTGTAAGTTTTGCAAGCTTACCTGGCATGTATGAAAGAACTGTTACCGTAAATGGAATATCTAAAGCATTTGCAATGACAGGCTGGAGAATAGGTTATCTAGCAGCTCCAAAAGTGTTAGCTAAAGCATGTAACAAAATGCAAGGTCAAATTACAAGTGGAGCCAATTGTATTGCTCAAAGGGCAACAATTAAAGCATTAGAAGAATCACCAGAAAGAATAAAATATATGGTTGATGAATTCAAAATCAGAAGAGATTTGATAATTAATCTTGTTAATCAGATTAATGGATTTGAAGTTAAGCAACCTCCAGATGGAGCTTTCTATATTTTTCCAGAAGTCTCAGAATTATTTGGCAAAACATTCAAAGGTCAAACTGTAAATGATGCAAATGATTTATCAATGCTTATCTTGGAAAAGGCTCATGTAGCTACTGTTCCTGGCGATGCATTTGGTTATCCAAATTGTATAAGAATATCATATTCAACATCACGAGAACAAATTGAGGAAGCGATTAGGAGGATTAAAGATCTTTTATCTTGATTGAGTTAAAGAAATATTTTCCAGATTTATCACAAGATCAATTAGAAAAATTTACTAGGCTAGTTCCAATATATAAAGATTGGAATTCAAAAGTTAATTTAATATCTAGGAGAGATATTGAGAACTTATTTACAAATCATATTCTTCATTCTCTTTCTATTGTAAATATTATAGAGTTTGAATCTTCAACTAGTGTTTTAGATGTTGGAACGGGTGGAGGTTTTCCAGGAATTCCCTTAGCTATATTTTTCCCAAATGTAAAATTTACATTGTTAGACAGTATTGGTAAAAAAATTAAAGTTGTAGAATCTGTATCTAAAGATCTATCCCTCTCTAATGTGACTGCAATAAATGATAGGGTAGAAAATCACTTTGACACTTATGACTTTATATTATCAAGGGCAGTAGCAAAAATGGATAAGTTTTACTCTTTAGTAAATAAAAATTTTAATTCTAAATCTATCAATGAAATTCCAAATGGAATAATTTCTCTAAAAGGAGGAGATCTAAAAGATGAATTAAAAGATTTCAAAGAAAAAAAGATTTTTGATATTTCAGAATTTTTTACTGATGATTTTTTTAAAACTAAAAGGGTGGTATATGTCCCTAATCTAGATAATTAATGAACTTATTTAATCGTTTTTTTTTAGCTGTAGCAACAATCTTTTTTTTAGGATGCAAAAACAATTCATATAATTCAATTGAAACTTCAAATATTCAAAAGAATAAAAAAACTAATGTTACGGATCAGATTATTGAATTAAAGGAAGAAGTTAAAGAAAATATAAGATTAACAGATGAAAATGTAATTGATTTTCTTTTTGAGTATGAAAAAAATAATAAAGAAAATCATGTAAGAATTTACACACCATTTGGCGAAATTGAGATTTTACTTTATAATAACACACCTTATCACAGATCAAATTTTATATATCTGACAAAAAAGAAATATTTTGAAGGAACTCAATTTTACAGAGTAATCAATGATTTTGTAATACAAGCAGGAAATAGTGATAACATTAAAGTTTCAAAAAAAAGAAGAGATATTGGAAAGTA
>JAQXBP010000011.1:0-6995 GCA_029252345.1 Flavobacteriaceae bacterium
GCACAGGGATTTATTGTAATGCCAGGAGGGTTTGGAACTTTAGATGAAATTTTTGAAGCCTTAACTTTAATACAAACAAGTAAATCTGAAAAGTTCCCTATTATTTTAGTTGGTTCTGATTTTTGGGAAGGAATGTTAAATTGGATAAAAAAAACTCTACTGACAGAAAATAAAAATATTAGTAAGGAAGATTTAGATTTAATAAAAATTGCTGATACAAAAGAAGAAGTAATCAATATTCTTGAAGAGTTCCATAATAATTATGATTTTAGTCCTAATTTTTAAATTTAAAATATGAAAAAAATAATATTATTTATGATGATTTTTTTGACTGGATGTCAAAATATTGAAATTGATTCAGATCGTGAGCTTAAAGTTCTTGATAATTCAGACTCTAAAGAGTTGACATTTATCTTGGAATTAAACACAAAAAATAATTCTCCTGAGGATGTTGAAGAATTCACTAAGTATCTTGCAGATTTCATTGTCACTAGAGAGCCTTCTACGGTATACGGCTATTATATATCAGAAGATGGTAATAAAGTTACCCTTATTGAAAGATATAATAATAGTCAAGATGGAATTCAACATGGCATTGATTTTATTAATGGTCCTAATTTTGATAAATTTTTTGAAATATTTGAAATAGAGAAATTTATTACGATTGGTTCTGCAACTGATGAGTTTAAAGATTTTGCTTTAACTAATGGTTTTGATATTGAATATAGGGAGTCGATTGGTGGATATGTAAGGAGATGATTCTTTTATGAAAAATCTTAAACTTTATATTTTTATTCCTTTATGGGTGTTCGGTTTTTTTGTTTTATTCTCATTTGATTTATTTATGGAAGGAATTGTTTTTGAATACTTAGAGTGGAATGGAACAGATAAAAATGATTGGTTTTTTGTCTTATGGTGGGGCATAGTTTTTCTTTGGTTCTCATATGGTATAAGTCAGATTTATTTTAAGCTTAAGAATTAGTATATTATTATTATGTATAAAAATTTATATGGCAAGGGTTTATTATTATTTATTTCATTGACATTATTTACATGTCAAACAAATAATAAAAAATCGATTGATATTGGAAGTCTTTCTATTTTAGAATATCCTGATCCTCAAGAACTTCAAGTATGGATTGCATCTGACTCTCAGTATATGAAAGTATTTCAGGTAAGGAAATATTTTGAAGATTTTGTATATGAGGATTTTTTTGACGAAAAAGAAATTCAATTAAAATTTAACAATCTAACTTGGTCTAAAATGGTTGAGTATCAAAAAAGATATTCTAATTTATTAAACAAATATTCAGATATATATCAAGATGTTGAAAGGTTAAATAAATTTGTTGACTCACTCATAATAAGTGAATTCCCTGAAATAAATAAATTTACTGAAGAAATATTTAAATTAAGATATAATTAAATTTACTCTATGAAAAACATATATACATTCATTCTAATCTCTTGTTTTACCTCTCAACTTTCAATTGCACAATATGAAGGATACTCTTCTGATTCATGGAAAGATCAGCTTGAAATAGAGAAAATATTTGCCAAACAAATAGATAAAGCTTCTTTCAAAAAACATCTTAAAAAACTTACAGAACGCCCACATGTAGTCGGAAGTGATGCAAATGAAGAAGTTATAAGATATATTGGAGAGGTTATGGATAAAGCAGGATTAGATGTAACTAATTATCCATATGATGTATATCTTCCAAATAAGCCAGGAAGTTCTCTTATTGAAATTGTAACTCCCTCTAGAGAGGTTCTTAATCAGAAGGAAGATATTATACCAAATGATCCATTCTCAGATGATCCACTACTTTGGAAAGGTTGGAATGCATTTTCAGGAAGTGGAGATATTACTGCAGAAGTTGTTTATGCAAACTATGGACGTAAGGAAGATTTTGAAACTTTAAAGTCTCTTGGTGTAGATGTTAACGGGAAAATTGTTTTGGCTCGTTATGGAGGTAATTTTAGAGGGTTCAAAGCAAAGTTTGCAGAAGCGAATGGAGCTGCAGGACTTATTATATATACAGATCCAAAAGACAGTGGATTTACTAAAGGTTTAGTATATCCAGAAGGACCATATTACAATGAATCTACTATTCAAAGAGGTTCCTTGCTTACAACAGACTTCACAGGAGACCCTTTAACCCCTTTTGAACCAGCATTACCTTTAGATGGTAAAAAGAAGATCAAAAGACTTGATCCTAATAATGCTCAATTACATACTATTCCAGTTACTCCTATTGGTTATGGTGAGGCAGAAAAAATATTAGGCCAAATGAAAGGTAGAGTTGTTCCACAATCATGGCAAGGGGGACTTCCGTTTACATATAGATTAGAGGGTGGTTCTTCACTTACGATAAGGTTAAAGGTTGACCAAAAGATAGATTTTGTTCGTGCATCAAATGTAATAGGAATGTTAAAAGGAAGTGAAGCTCCTGACCAATGGATTATTTTGGGTTGTCATCTAGATGCATGGGGATTTGGTGCTACAGATCCTAATAGTGGAACTGCAATGTTGCTCAGTTTAAGTGAAACACTAGGCGAACTAAAAGATAAGGGTTTTAAACCAAAAAGATCTATTTTAATTGGACATTGGGATGCAGAGGAACACGGTGTAATCGGTTCATCGGAATGGGTGGAGCAAATGAGAGATGAATTGAATGCAAAAGGAGTGGTTTATATGAATTTTGATGGAGGAGTATCAGGTAAAAATTTTGGTGCTTCTGCAGCTCCGACATTAAAAAAATTAATGGTAGAATCATCAAAAGTTGTAAAATATCCATACACTGACCAAAGTCTTTTTGAGTTTTGGAAAAAAGATAATAAAGATGAACCTTCAATTGGAAATTTAGGTGGTGGATCTGATCATATTGCTTTTTATATGCATGTAGGTGTTCCTTCATTGAGTGGAGGTGCTGGTGGTCCAAATCTTTACCACTCTAATTACGATAGCTTTAGTTTCTATGAACAATATGTAGATCCTGAATTTCAAATGGGTCCAATGGTTGAACACATGGCAGGATTGATGGCTCTTCGAATGGCTAATGCAGAAATAATACCATATAATCTTAATCGATATGCCCAGGATTTAAAAATGCATTTTAGTAATGCTGAAAATAAAATTAACAGATATGATAAAGAATTTAATGGCTTTAAATTAACAGAAGCTGCTATTCAGTCCCTAGAAAAAGTATCGGATGAGTTAACATTAAATATAAAATCATATCTAGAGAGTAAGGACTATTCTAAAAGGGAACTTAAAAATTTAAATGAGCAATTAATTGCTCTAGAAAAGAGTTTTATATCAGATGAGGGAATGTATTTCGGTTCATGGTATAAATCTATATATGCATCTTCAGATCCTTTTAGTGGATATGCTGCTTGGATTCTGCCCGGATTAGAATATGAAATTGCATTAAAATCTTCAGATAGACTTCAAGAGTGGGATACACGTTATGCCAGTGCTGTAAACTCATTACATTTTAAAATGAAAGAATTGATTCTAGATTTAAAATAATTAGCTTATAATTTATATGAAAAAGCTCTTGATTTTATCTTTTCTTTTTTTCCTCTTGGTTCTTGTAATTCCAAAAAAAGAAAAATCACCAAATATCTTTTTAATAACACTTGACGGAGTTAGATGGCAAGAAGTTTTTTATGGGATAGATAAAGATCTTGTAGATAATACAAATTATGTTGAGAATAAATCATTATTAATTGACACATATTATTCACCTCAATTATTCGAGAGGAGAAAAAAACTCATGCCTTTTACATGGGATTATATTTATGAAAATGGTAAACTTTTTGGTGACTCCCTAAATAATTCAAACTTTAGCTTAACAAATAATAAGATTTTTTCATATCCTGGATACAATGAAATCCTAACAGGCCATTCAGATTCAACAATAAATTCTAATGCAAAAATCTATAATAAAAATGTTACTGTTTTAGAAAAATTGAATCAAACCAATAATTATAAAAATAAGATTGCTGCCTTTGCTAGTTGGGATGTGTTCCCTTATATAATTAATGACAAGAGAAGTGGGATACCTGTAAATGCTGGATATATGCAAGAATTTAATATAAAAACTCCTATAGTAGACTACATTAATAAAAATCAAATAAGAACTCCTGTTATTTGGGAAAATGTCAGACTTGATGTTTACACACATAATCTTGCTTTGGAGTATATTAAAAAAAAGAGACCTAAATTAGTCTACATAGCTTATGGTGAGACAGATGATTTTGCTCATGGAGGAAAATATGATTTCTACATTAATTCTCTAAACTATACAGATAACATGATTGCAGAATTATGGGGCTATGTCCAAAGTAATAAATTTTATAAGGATAACACTTATTTTATAATCACAACTGATCATGGAAGAGGTCTAATGGAAGATTGGTCAGGTCACGGGACATCACAAGCGTCTTGGTTAGCAATACTTGGTCCTAATATTGAAAAAACAGGATTGGTTGAGGGAGAATTTTTTACAAATCAAATAGCCGAAACCATATTGCAGATTTCAAAAAAGAGTAAAACTAAAATTCCTACAGATTAATTTATTTACCCAATACAGTATCAACCATAATTTTTAAAAGACTATTTTTTGGATCATCATTAACTAGTTCCCAAAACATAATTCCCTTTAAATTATTATCTAATACATATTCAGTCTTTTTCAAAACAGACTTTGCGTTATCAATGGAAATAAAATTCCCACTTCCCTTATTGTAACCATAAGTTGCATTAGCAGTTTCATCCCAATAAAACTCATAACCATCCTCTAGATTATTTATGTATCTATGAGATATAGTAGTTTTAAAATTACCAGCTTGAAATAGTCCGTTATTTATATCAGGAACATTTTCCCATATCCTACCGTAGAAACCTCCTCCAATAACGATTTGATTTGAAGGAACCCCTATGCTTAACAGATACTTGACTGAACTATCTGCAGAGTAAGATTCTGAGTCATTAGAATATAATGGCGTATGATGTCCTGTCTTTACAGTACTATACAAATCATAGCTCATAATATTAACATGATCAACTAGTGGCATGACTTTTTGCCAATCAATCGATTGTTCAAGATATTTAGGAAAACCACCTGCAGCAAAACTCAAAATATCATCGGAATTCATAACATTTCTTAATTCCTGAATTAATATGGTGAAATTATCCTTGTCTTGAGATTTAAATGTATGATTAGGAAACCCACTAATAGCAGGATATTCCCAGTCTAAATCAATACCATCAGCATTATATGACTTAATAATTTCTGCAGTAGAGTTTGCAAAATCTTTTCTTCCATTCTCAGTTGAGAATACATCAGAGCATGTTTTGCAGCCACCCCAACCACCAAGAGAAATTAAAACTTTAAGTTCTGGGTACTTTTCTTTTAATCTAGTAAGATTCATTAGTGTAATACTGTCCTTTTCATTATCAATTGCCAGATTATTCCCTTTAAGATGAAGAAAGCTATATATAAGTTGAGAAACTCCGCTTAGATTATATTCATTGATTAAATTATCATCTCCCGAATAATATGCTATAACTTCAGCATTTGGTTTTGTGTAATTTGAGTCATAATTAAGATCATTTTTACAACCCATGAAAATTATTGATAGTATTAAAATTCTTTTCATATAATTAATTTTAAAATTAGATTATAGTTTTTTTAAATTAATGTTTCTCCAACGAACTTTTACATCATCACCAGAATGAATTTGAAGAGCTATAGATCCTATTCCCTTTCCTATCATTTTATCACTCAAGTAAATCATTTCAACACCATTTAACCAAGTTTTTACACTAGCTCCCTTAACCATAATCTTCATTGAATTCCAGTCACCATAATTTAGATTTTCTTTTTCAGGATCAGGTTTAATTAGCCATCCTCTTCCATATGACTCGTATATTCCGCCTGTATCCCCTCCTGGAGGGGAAATTTCAACTTGCCAGCCATTAATAATTATTCCATCAAGAGTTGATCTAAAAAAGATACCACTGTTTCCATTAGATTCTTGTTTGTATTCAAGAGTTAATACAAAATCATCATAATATTCCTTTGTAGATAAATAGCCATACTCATTATCGGGTCCATTTTCGCAAACTAAATTACCATCTTCTACATACCATTTCTCAGTTCCATGAATATTCCAACCAGATAGGTCAACTCCATTAAATAATGAAATAGATTCTTTTTCTTGTTGAGCAAATGATCCAATGGTTATAAAGAAAATTAAGAATAGTGATAATGGTAATTTATTTATCATAATTATTTTTTAGTATTCACTTTAATAAATATATGTAATATCTCCAATGAACTTAATTTAAGACTAATAAAATTTTATATCACAAACTTAAAACACTAGTTAAATTCTTTGATAAGGACATTTTTTTTAAATTAGTTGTATGACAGAAGAAAACACAATTGGAGAGTTATTAGAGAGATTAAATTTAGAAATACAGAACCCGGTTGATTCTGTCCATAAAATAGTTTTGCAAACTACAATAGATAACATAAATAAACTTTTAATATGAAACAGTGTAAAAACTGCCTTGAAATGTACGATCATCCTCATCCAACAGCAGGAATAGGAAAGTTTCGTTTATTTGGTGATTATTGTTCTTATTGTGGTTCTTTTAATTCAGATTTTAATAAATATTCAATTATAGGTTTTCTTATATTTATTCTGATTGGACTAATAATTTATTTAACCAACGCTTACAGTTTTATTTGAAATGGAACTTTAAGTTTTTCCCAATGAAGGAAAGCAACTACAGAATTATCAGTAATATTTTCAAAGTTATACGTAAGAAGTTCATTAAAAGTAGCTTCAACTGGTGTTACTGTAACTCTTAATGCATCTTCAGATTCATCATAATTAAAGCTACCCCATTGGTTATTATTCTTGTTGAATATAATAATCCAGTCTGATTTAGAAGGAATCATATGAATACTGTATTT
>JAQXBP010000012.1:0-17131 GCA_029252345.1 Flavobacteriaceae bacterium
GGTAGAGCCCATAAAAAAAGCCCCTCTTTCGAAGGGCTTAAGCGGGTGGAAGAGCGGTCTCGAACCGCCGACCTCCTGAACCACAATCAGGCGCTCTAACCAACTGAGCTACAACCACCATTTAGGTGGCAAAAATAGACTTTTTGAAATTTATATTAAAGGAATTATAAGAGAAATTATAGAAGATCAAAAATATTATCAATAGCTATATTTTTTCTCGACTGAAAGGCTTCAGCATATTCTCTATCTATTAATCTACCGTAATTTTTTGCTCTGTATTTAATACTCTCAATGAAATTGTCAGAATTGATTTTAGTAGACTTAGTAGCGGAATCTTTAAGTACTTGACTTTTAAATGCTAGAATAGCTTCTTTTTTTATCTCAATAAAACTGGATATATCTACTATTATATCTGGTTTAAAGTCGTTCCACTGTTGATAGTTAAGATTAATTTTAGGCCTCCAGGTTTTTTGACTTTCTCCTTCGTAAGAAGTATCCAGCTTACTTAAACCACTTAAAAAAGCTGATTCATAAATTAAATCAGAAGCTTTACCATGGTCTGAATGACGATCGAATTGAGTTGGTGATAATATTATATCAGGTTGATAGTGTCTAATGATTTTAATAACTTCAATTTGGTTCTCCTTATTATTAAAGATAAAGCCATCTTCAAAGTCAAGATTTAATCTGAATTTTGAGCCTAATATTGATGAAGCTTTAGCTGCTTCTTTATCCCTTAATTCAACAGAACCATTCGTGCCAAGCTCTCCTCTAGTTAGATCTATAATACCAACTGTTTTACCCATAGATGTTGACTTAGCTATTGTACCACCACATCCCATTTCTACATCATCTGGATGTGCGCCAAAGGCAAGAATATCTACCTTCATTTTATTGATGATTTTATTGCTTGGTCAAGATCTTCATAAAGATCTTCAAAAGATTCAATACCTACAGATAATCTAATTAACTTATCACCTATTCCTTGTATGTCTCTTTCTTCCTGTGACATTAATCCGTGGGATGTTTTCATAGGAAAATTCACTGTTGTTTCAACTCCAGCAAGACTCATTCCAGGTTTAATTATTTTGAGAGATTTAAGAAAATCATAAACATCCACATTCTTGTTGAGATCAAATGACATCATCGCCCCAAAATCATTCATTTGTGATTTAGCAATTTCATGAGACGGATGAGATTCAAGTCCTGGATAATAAACCTTAGAAATATTAATATTCTCATCTAACATATTTGCTAAAATTTTAGCATTATTAGTTTGCTCTTTAACTCTTATTAGAAGCGTTTTCATGCTTCTTTCAAGCAACCACACAGTGTAGTCACTTAAATTTCCACCAAAGTTTTTAGCAGAATTAAGTATTTTTTCAATTCTTGATTCAGTACTAATAACTGCTCCTGCAGAAATATCACTATGACCACCAAGATATTTTGTAGCACTATGGATAACTATATCTATCCCATGATCAATTGGATTTTGATTAACAGGGCTAGCAAAAGTATTATCTATCATTGTCCAAATTCCTTTTTCTTTAGCTAGTGACGAAACAGATTTTAGATCAACTATTTTTAGAAGAGGATTACTTGGAGTTTCAACATAAATACCTACCGTATTATCTTTAATTTCATTTGAAAAACTTTCAGAGTTGAGGTCTTTAGTGAAAGAATACTCTATTCCAAATTTATCGAATTCAGTCTGTATAAAATTTCTTGTTCCTCCATACAAATCATTTTGAAAAATAATATGATCACCTGTTTTTACATTAGCCATAATTGATGTGCTAATAGCAGCCATTCCCGAAGTAAAAATTAAAGCCTTTTCACCATTTTCAAGTGAAGCAATTTTTTTTGATAAGAATTCCTGATTTGGTGTATTAAAATATCTTGGATAAGGTTTACTTTCTGCATCGCCACCGAACCAAGGATAAGTAGTTGACATGAAAAGAGGAGAAACAATACCTTGATACATTGTATCCTTTATTTCACCTTCATGAACACATCTAGTCGAAAACTTGTTTTTAGTCACCATTTGTAATCCAAGATACAATTTCTTCAGAATCTGGTCTAGTCCTTGGAGCAATTATTTTCTCTATTTTACCGTCCTTATTGATCAGATATTTTTGAAAATTCCATGTGACTTTTGAATCCTTGAAATCGTTTTTAGATTTCTGAGTAAGAAATTGGTAAATAGGATGTTTTTTGGAACCCTTCACAACTACTTTACTCATCATTGGGAAAGTAACACCATAATTCTCTTGACAGAAATCCATTATTTGATCGTTTGAACCTGGTTCTTGCCACAGGAAGTCATTTGATGGAAAACCAATTATTACAAAATTAAAGTCTTTATATTGAGAATAAAGTTTTTGTAGAGATTCATATTGATATGTTAAACCACATTTAGAAGCCGTATTGACTATCATAACCTTTTTTCCTTTTAGCTCTGAGAAATCAAAGATATTTCCAGAAATATCGGCGACTTTGAACTGGTGAATAGAATCATCCGTAAGGACCTGAGAACTAGAATTTAGACTCATAACTAATAGTATTGAAATTAATATTTGTTTTAACATATTGGTGCAAATATAACTTTATATAAAAAGTGGGATTCACAAAGAACTGTTAAATAGAATTAACTATTCCTAAAAGTTGATCAATTTTTGTTGATGCACCACCTACAAGAACGCCATCAACATTAGCAGAGGACAGTATTTCATTAGAATTAGATGGATTAACACTTCCACCGTATAATATTGGAATATTTTTAAGTGAATACTCAGAAAGTGTATTTTTTACTTTTATATGAATTTCTTCAATATGGTCAATAGATGCCGTTTCTCCAGTTCCAATTGCCCATGTAGGCTCATATGCAAGAATTAGTTTAAGCTTATTATTATCCTGAAGATTCTTTTTTATTAATTCGAAAGGGACTTGTTCATAACTATCAAAACAGAATATAACATCTAATTCCGAGTTTAAAACAGTCTCTAATTTCATATTAACTTGATCATCCGATTCATTAAATTTTGATCTTCTCTCTGAATGACCTAGAATAGTTTTTGTAACTCCTATTTCCTTTAGTTGATCTAAACAAACTCCACCAGTGTATGATCCTAAATTTTCATAATCAAAATTTTGGCTTATTACATTTACGTCAGACCCCTGAAGTATTTCAACTATATTATCTATATACAAATTAGAAGGTGCTACTTCAATATTTAAGTAGTCTTTTTTTGATATTAATTTAATCTTATTCGCTAGAGCTATTGAATCTTCTTTATTCAAACTCATTTTCCAATTTCCAACAATGTGTAAGTTTTTCATATTATTCTTTTAATAAAATTTGAGCAAACACAGAATAATTTAAAATATCTTGAAAATTTGCGTCAATTCCTTCACTGACACTTGTTTTTCCATCATTTTTTAAAATACTCTTCATTCTATAAATTTTCTGAATTATTAGGTCTGTTAAACTAATCACCTCCATTTCCCTCCAAGCTTCTCCATAGTCATGATTCTTATCTAACATTAATTCAAAAGTCTCTTTAACACTAAGATCATAAAGATCAATAATTTGATTAGAATCTAAATCTGGCTCATCTACAACCCCTTTTTTCAACTGAATTAATGACATAATAGAATAATTAATAATACCATAAAACTCAGCTGTTTGATCTTCAGCAATTTTATTGTCTATGTTATTTTGTAGGTTTCTTATTCTTTGTGCTTTAATATTAATTTGATCAACTAAAGAAATAATCCTTAATACCCTCCAAGAAGAACCGTAATCTGAATTTTTATCAATAAATATTTTTCTTGATTTACTTATTATTTGATGATATTGTGACTTTGTATCTTCCATATAAGATTTTAGCATAAATTTGGAAAAGAAGACTAAAAGTATGACTTTAAATTGTAACGGAAAAATATTAGATTTCTCTACAAAAAAAATTATGGGAATTGTTAATATTTCTAAAGATTCTTTTTTTGATGGAGGTAAATACGATACTATCGATAAAGTTAATAATCAAGTGTCAAAACTTATCTCAAGTGGTGCTGATGTTATAGATTTAGGGGCTGCAAGTTCAAAACCGGGATCTAAATTGATAAAACCAGAAGAGGAGTATGATTTAATCTTCAATTATATTAATGAACTGACTTCAAATTTCAAAGAAGTATTATTTTCAATTGATACATATAATTCATCTGTTGCAGATTTCGCATTGTCAAAAGGGTTCTCGTTAGTAAATGATATTAGTTCTGGTAAATATGATAAAAACATGTTTCAAGTGGTTAAAAAATATAATGCAGGATATATTATGATGCATATGAAAGGGGATCCAATAAACATGCAAGAAAACACCAAGTATGACAATGTAGTTGAATCAATAATTTCATTCTTTAAAATTAAAATTCAAGAACTTGAAAAATTAAATTTTTCTAATATAATTATTGATCCTGGATTTGGGTTTGGAAAGAGTATTGATGATAATTATGAGATTTTAAAAAATTTAAAAGTTTTAAAATCATTAGGTAAACCAATTATGGCTGGATTATCTAGAAAATCTATGATCTATAAAGTTTTGAATAACTCACCTCAAGAAGCTTTAAATGGAACAACAGTTCTCAATACATTAGCATTGGATAAAGGTGCAAGCATAATAAGAGTTCATGATGTAAAAGAAGCTGTAGAATGTAGAAGGATTTTAGAAAAACTAGACTAACTCATTTTCAATAAATTGTTCCTCATATAACTTTTTAAACTTTCCATTCGTAATATTCAATAATTCCTTATGGTTTCCATATTCCAAAATTTTACCGTTTTCCATATAAATTATTTTATCTGCATTTTCTACTGTTGATAGTCTATGAGCGATTATAATTGAAGTTTTACCCTTAGTTATTTTATTTGTTGCATTTTTAATTAAGTCTTCTGAATAAGAATCAATAGAAGATGTAGCTTCATCTAGTATTAAAATATCAGGATTATTAACTAAAACTCTTAAAAAAGCAATTAATTGTTTTTGACCAGCTGAAAGGGTACCACCTCTCTCACTAACATTAAAGTCATAACCTCCAGGAAGAGACATTATAAAATCGTGTATCTCAAGATCTTTAGCAGCTTTTTCTACATCTTTTATTGATATTTCAGCATTAAAAAGAGTGATGTTGTTATATATAGTATCAGCAAATAAGAAGACATCTTGAAGTATAACACCTATTTTCTTTCTAAGATTTTCAAGCTTAAATTTATTAATATCCTCTCCATCTATTAGAATAGTTCCAAGATCAATCTCATAAAACTTTGTTATAAGATTAGTTATAGTAGTCTTTCCACTCCCTGTAGGACCTACAATTGCCGTTGTTTCGCCAGGGTTAATAATAAATGAAATATCATCAATTACTAGTTGATTTTTAATGTAAGAAAAGCTAACATTCTTAAATTCAATTAAACCATCGAATTTAGATTGTTCAATATTACCATTATCTGTTATTTCTAGATCATCTTCAAGAATTTTAAATATTCTTTCTGTTGATACCATACCCATTTGTAAGGTATTAAATCTATCAGCAATTTGCCTTAGAGGTCGAAATAAAAGACCTGACATTGAAATAAATAAAAATAATGTACCTAATGAAATGTTTTCTCCATTTAAATTATTAAAACCTCCCCACCATACTAATAAACCAATACATATAGAAGTAGATATCTCAGCAATAGGAAAAAAAATTGAATTTATCCAAACAGTTCTTAACCATGCATCTCTATGTTTAATATTTATATCATTAAAGTTTTTTATTTCTAAATTCTCTCTATTGAAAATTTGAACAATTTTAACTCCACTAATTCTTTCTTGAACAAATGAATTTAAGTTTGCAACTTCCTTTCTAACACTTTCAAAAGCAACTTTCATAGATTTTTGAAATATTCTAGTTGCATAGATAAGAACTGGAAAAATTGAAATCACAACAATGGTGAGCTCAAGATTTATAATAGTCATAACAGTTAAAACAGTAACCATCTTTAGAATATCTGCAATTATCATAAATAATCCTTGAGAAAAAATACTAGCAATTGTTTCAATATCATTGACAGTTCTTGTAACTAATCTTCCAACAGCATTTTTGTCAAAAAAAGACATCTTAAACTTCAAAATTTTGTCAAATACTTTTACTCTTAAATTTTTAATCACTTTCTGACCAAGCCAATTTGCATAATATGTAAACAAAAACATGAATACAACTTCAAGAAAAAGCACCGCAATCATTATTAATATTATTGATTGCATTCCATCATAGTTTTTTAAAAGTAAATAATCATCAACAACTACTTTCAACAAGTATGGTGTAAGAGTAGAAAGAAGAGAAATCAAAATAGCAGAAGTCAAAACTCCATAAAAAGTAACATTATATGGTTTTACAAATACTAAGAGTTTTGTAAAGAGTTTGACATCAAAGATTTTACCTTTTACTTTTTCCAAGTCTTTATAAATTTTTGAGGGTAAGTTACATTAGTCAAGAATAATCCAGATGAAGGAACTGATAAACCTGCTTCACTTCTATTTCTAGAATCTAATATTTTTTGGAAATCTGCATCAGATATTTTTGAACTTCCTATTTCTATCATAGTTCCTACAATAGATCTAACCATGTTTCTAAGAAACCTATTAGCTGTAATTTTAAATTTTAGACCTTCATCTAAGACCTCCCATTTAGCATAAGAAATGTCGCAATTAAAAGTCTTTACATCAGTATTAGATTTAGAAAAACATTTAAAATCAAGATGATTTATTAGTCTTGAACAACTTTTATTCATTTTCTCCACATCAATTTGATGCTTAATATAGTATGAAAACCTATAATTGAACGGACTTTTTTTTGAATTAACAAAATATTCATAAGTTCTAGAAGATGCATCAAATCTAGCATGAGTATCATCTGCCACTAAGGATAGGGATTCTACAGTTATGTCCTTGGGCAACATTTTATTCATTGTGTTACAAAATTGATCTTGTTTAAAATCTAAATTAAGATCAAAATGTGCAAACATTTGCTTAGCGTGAACTCCAGTATCTGTTCTCCCAGCCAATGTTAAGTTAGAATTCACACCTAAGTACTTATTCATATTAATTTCAATTGATTCTTGAATAGTCGATAAACTAGGTTGCTTCTGTAACCCATGATAATTTGTTCCATCATAAGAGAATTCAATGAAATACCTTGGCATAATGAGTAAAATTAGATATTTGCTGAAATTAAAAATAAATTCGTAAATTTGGGTTAATATTTCTTCCAAGAAGTACTTTTCTATTAACATTTCAAATCAAAACTTTCTAAACACATGTACGATATTAAAACGCTTAAGGCTAAAAAAATAGCTGAGCTTATTGAAATTGCAGATAAAATTGGAATTAAAAATCTTAAAGGTCAGAAAAAACAGGACATTATAGACACTATAGTTGGAAAGTCAGTAGACGAAAAACCAACAGAAGTTAAATCTGAATCAGATAAAAAACCAGTTCATAATAAATCTGAATCAGACAAAAATCCAGCTCACAACAAAACTGAGTCAGACAAAAAACCAGTTCACAACAAAAATGAGTCAGACAAAAAACCATTTAGAAATGATAGAAATCTGAGAAATCCTGGAAATAAAAATCATCACAACAAGAATTTTTCTAATAGAAAAGATGATAATTTTAATAAAGATACCAGAAGAAAGTATAAAGAACCAGATTTTGAGTTTGATGGAATTATTGAATCTGAGGGTGTTCTAGAAATAATGCAAGATGGATATGGTTTTTTAAGGTCTTCGGACTACCATTATTTATCATCCCCTGATGATGTATATGTTTCTTTATCTCAAATTAAACTTTTTGGATTAAAAACAGGTGATACAGTTCACGGAACAGTAAGACCTCCAAAAGATGGTGAAAAATATTTCCCTCTAATTAAAGTTAATAAGATAAATGGTTTAGATCCTGAAGTTGTTAGAGATAGAGTTTCATTTGAGCACTTAACTCCACTTTTTCCTGAAGAAAAATTTAATTTAGCATTAAAAGAAAGTACTATTTCAACCAGAATAATCGATCTCTTTTCTCCAATAGGTAAAGGTCAAAGAGGAATGATTGTGTCTCAGCCAAAAACTGGAAAAACTATGCTACTTAAAGATGTTGCAAATGCTATTGCAGCGAATCATCCTGAAGTTTTTCAAATAATTTTATTAATTGACGAAAGACCTGAAGAGGTTACGGATATGCAAAGAAATGTGAAAGGAGAAGTTGTTGCATCTACATTTGATGAACCTGCAGATAGACATGTAAAAGTTGCTAATATTGTCTTAGAAAAAGCTAAAAGATTAGTAGAATGTGGTCATGATGTGGTTATACTTCTTGATTCAATAACAAGATTAGCTAGAGCTTACAATACAGTTCAACCTGCTTCTGGTAAAATATTAAGTGGTGGTGTTGATGCTAATGCTCTTCATAAGCCAAAACGATTCTTTGGAGCTGCTAGGAATATTGAAAATGGTGGATCATTGTCAATAATTTCAACTGCGCTTACAGATACTGGATCAAAAATGGATGAAGTTATTTTTGAGGAATTTAAAGGTACTGGTAATATGGAACTTCAATTAGATAGAAGAATTTCAAATAGAAGGATTTTCCCAGCAATTGACCTTGTATCTTCAAGTACTAGAAGAGACGACTTACTGTTAGATGAAAACACTATTCAAAGAATGTGGATAATGAGAAAATATTTAGCAGATATGAATCCTGTAGAAGCAATGGAATTTATCAACGATAGATTTAGAAAAACTAAAAGTAATGAAGAGTTTTTAATATCGATGAACTCTTAATTATTTTAATTTACTAAGTTTTGACTTTAGATTAGATGCTTTATTCTTATGAATAACGTTTTTCTTAGCTAACTTATCAATCAATGAAACAACACCAGGAAAAAGCTTAGTAGCTTCTTTCTTTGTTTTAGCTTCTTTTAATTTTTTGATAGCATTCCTAGTAGTCTTATGCTGAAGTTTATTCAAAGACTTCTTTGTTTCATTAGAACGAATCCTTTTTAAAGCAGATTTATGATTTGCCATAATTTTTTATTTAGTAGCCCGTAGGGGAATCGAACCCCTCTTTCCAGGATGAAAACCTGAGGTCCTAACCGATAGACGAACGGGCCATCAGGGTGCAAATTTAATTTAAATTTTAATATTTCAATAAGATTTTGAAAATATTACTTTATAACGTGCAGGCTTACCAGAATAAATACACGTAACACCTTTAGGATCAACACCTTCAGGGATACATCTAATTGTAGCTTTTGTTTCAATTTTAATAGCCTCCTCAGTCTCATTTGTTCCATCCCAACCTGCTATTACAAAACCACTTTGATTTGATATCAATTCTTTAAACTCATCATAGGAATTTACTTCATGAGTATTTTTCTTTAATCTTTTCTTTGAATCTGAAATCATTTCTGATTGAACAGAGTCTATTGAAGAGGATACAAGCTTTAAAATACTATCATATTCTGTAGAAATCTTTTTAAGGTTATGTCTATAAAAAAGTTCGAATTGATTATTCTGAATTTCTTTCTCTCCAATAACTATTCTCATAGGAATTCCTTTAACTTCAGAATCATTAAGCTTGAAACCAAGACTCATATTTTCTCTATTGTCAATTTTAACTCTAACTCCATTATCTTTTAATGAATTAAATAGTTCATTTGTTTTATCTAGTATTACTGTTGGGTCATCTTTTGACTTAATCAAAGGAATAATAATTATCTGAATAGGTGCTAATAAAGGAGGAAGAACCAGTCCAATATCATCACTATGTGACATAATTAGAGCCCCCATCAGTCTAGTAGAAACTCCCCATGAAGTTGCCCACACATACTCTAATTTACCTGATTTATCTGCATATTTTACATCGAAAGCTTTAGCAAAATTTTGACCAAGAAAGTGTGATGTGCCAGCTTGAAGAGCTTTACCGTCTTGCATTAATGCCTCAATACATAAAGTTTCTTCAGCACCAGCAAACCTTTCAGACTCAGATTTATATCCTTTTACTACTGGCATGGCCATGAATTTTTCAGCAAAGTCAGAGTATATATTATTAATTAATTTAGTCTCATTGATAGCTTCTTCTTTTGTAGCATGTGCAGTATGGCCTTCTTGCCATAGAAACTCAGCTGTCCTTAAAAATAATCTTGTTCTCATTTCCCATCTTACCACATTAGCCCATTGATTTATAAGAATTGGGAGATCTCTGTATGATTGTATCCAGTTCTTATAAGTACTCCATATTATTGCTTCACTTGTTGGCCTTACGATTAGCTCTTCTTCAAGTTTTGAGTCAGGATCAACAATTAATTTACCTTTTTTATCAGGATCATTTTTTAATCTGTAATGGGTGACCACAGCACACTCTTTCGCAAAACCCTCAGCATTTTTTTCTTCTGCTTCAAATAAAGATTTTGGAACAAACAGAGGAAAATAAGCATTTTCATGGCCTGTATCCTTAAACATCTTATCTAACTGAGTTTTCATTAACTCCCAAATTGAAAAACCATAAGGCTTTATAACCATACAGCCTCTTACAGCTGAGGATTCAGCCAAGCCAGCCTCTGAAACAATATCATTGTACCATTTTGAGTAATCTTCGTTTCTAGGAGTAATTTTTTTTCCCATTTAATAAATCTTTGAATTATTATAAATAAATGGCATAATTATTGCACATAAATAAGTGTAGTAAAAGTAATAATTTAGATTTAAAAAATTATTCTTAAATTTATATAAGATGATAAAAATTGCAAACATATTTAAGATAATGATTTTTTCAGCTTTCTTTATAAGCTGTTCTTCATATCAATTAGCATCATATTATGACGATAGTGATGGAATCTATTCATCTAATGAAAGTGGTCTTGAATATGAAGTTGTTTTTAAAGATTTTGCAAACGAATCTCTTAATTCTGATTCTGATGCATTAGATTCTGGTAATTTACCATGGGGGGCAAATCCTGATTCAACTGAAATTATAAACAATTTCTTTCCTAATTTTGGAAGATTCTATTATAACCCTTTTTATCATAACTCGGCATTTAATCCATTCTTCTCGAACAATGGTTCATTCATAAATTATGGGTTTAGACCACCTTTTTTCTATAATAGTTTTGCTTATGAAATGGGTTATCCATTTTACGGGCCAATGAATTTTTATTTCTCTCCATACGCAACTTCATTAGGAAATTATTACTGGTATATGATGCGTTATTCAAGAAATTATCCATGGTATTCAGGAGGTATGTATAATAATTTAGCTGAAAATCAGTACAGAAAAGAACCATCAAGAGTAGACTTTAGTAATTCCGCTTCAAGAAGAGGTGAGAGTAACTTATCTAATAACAGCTCTAGAAAAAATGATAGACAAGGAGTAGGTGTTTCAGGAATATATTCAAGAATTGCTTCTTATGGCGGAATTTATATGGATAGAACAGGTGATCCTGAATTTGGGAGAATTGATAATGATCTTATTGGAGTTTATTCAAAAGCAAATCGTAATTCTAGAGTCATTTCAAGAAACAACTCAATACCAAATTTAAGCTCTATCAAAAGTGATTATGTAAGAGAAGCTTATAGACAAGTTAGATCTGTTAATCCAAGTCAAAGAGGAAATTCATACAATTATTCTTCTGCTAGATCTAGATCTAATTCTAATTCTTATTCTCCTAATCAATCTCAATTTAATAATTCATCAGCTAGATCCTACTCTTCCCCTTCTAGATCATCCCAAGGTGGGAATATTAGTTCTTCTCGTTCAAGTGGTAGCGTTGGAGGTGGGGGATCAAAAGGAGGTAGTGCTGCCGGTTCAAGAGGTGGGGGAAAGATTAATTAAATGTATAAAACAAAGTTTTTACTTTACATTTTCATAATTACTTCTACATTTTCATTTTCTCAAACATATGAAGACGTATTAAGATACAATTCATTCACTTACGAGGGTACTGCTAGATTTAACTCAATGGGTGGAGCATTTGGTGCTTTAGGTGGAGATGTTTCTGCAATTTCAATAAACCCTGCAAGTTCTTCTGTATTTATTGATTCGGAAATTGTTATTTCACTAAACTATAAAAATCAAAAAATAAATAACATTCTTAATAACTCTATGTCTGAATCCAAAAATGATTATTTTTCATATGGAGGAATTGGAGCTGTACTTGTATACGAAAACAGAAAATCCAAATTATCAGTCGGGTACAACCTTAAATTACTTAGTGATTATAATAACTCTTTTAATTTAACGGGTAATAATAACAATGGTATAGATAGCTATTTTCTATATTATGCTGATGGTATACCATATGAAGATTTATTAATTTATGAGGATGAAACAACACAGAGTGTTTATAAATATTTAGGTGATAATTTTGGCTTTGCTGATCAACAAGCTTTTCTGGGATATCAAAGTTTTGTAATTAATGAATCTGATGGTAGTTTAAACAATTACATTAGTAATTCTAACTACAATGAATTAAACCAGAATTTAGACATTAATAGAATAGGTAACCACCTAAAACATAGTTTCAATGTGGGAACTTCATTTAATAAGAATCTATTTGCTGGAATTAATATTAATTTTCATGAAACAAATTTTGAAGAAACAAAGACATTCCAAGAATCTGGCTATACTAGTAATTCATCTGTTAAGAGGGTTTTACTCAAAGAAAATCTATTGGCTTTAGGAAATGGTGTTTCATTTCAAGTAGGAACTATATTGAAAATCAAACAATTAAGGCTTGGGGTCTCTTACACATCACCCACTAAACTTAAAATTAATGAAGAGAATTCACAATATATAGAAACTGATATAAGTGATAATGATGACTTAATTACTTATGAAATTGATCCAAACGTTATCAATATCTATGATCAGTACAAACTTACACTTCCATCTAAATCACTGGTAAGTTTAGCTTATGTATTTGGTAAAAAAGGATTAATAAGCTTAGATTATGAAATAACTAAATTCAATAATTCTAAGTTTGATGATAATAATGATTCATACCTGAATTCACTTAACTACTCAATTAAAAATAAACTAGCAGGTAATTCAGAATCTATTCGTATTGGAGGTGAATATAGAATTAAAAACTTTAATTTAAGAGGTGGATATTTTTCATATAAAGGTCCAGACTCTAATCTCGACAATAGAATTAATGGTGTTTCAGCGGGACTAGGAATAAACCTTGGTTATACAGATTTTGATTTTGGAATAACAAAATCTAATAACTACTCTCAAAATAGACTATTTTCTAGAGGTCTTACTAATAAATATTCAATAGATGATGACTCATACTCATTTTATGCATCATTTAGCATTAAACTTTAACTTCTCTTTAACGACATAATAACTATCTTTATACAACTCAAATTTTAAAAAATGAAATTACAAGAATTACTAGACAAAGAAATTGATTCAATGGGCGACGACCATATTGGATCTGACTCCGAAGAAACACCTTTAAAAGAAGGGGCTTTTGACATATCTGATGATAACAAAGTAAGTCTTATACAAGAAAAAGTATATGAAATTTTGGATATACTAGGTATGGATCTTACAGATGACAGTTTAAAAGGGACACCTAGAAGAGTTGCTAAGATGTTTGTTAATGAAATTTTCTCTGGAATAAATCCAAAAAACAAACCTAAAATGTCAACTTTTGAAAACAAATACAATTATGGGGAAATGCTTGTAGAAAAGAATGTAACATTATATTCTACCTGTGAACACCACTTACTTCCTATTGTTGGGTTGGCTCATGTTGCATATATTTCAAATGGAACAGTTGTAGGGCTTTCTAAAATTAATAGAATAGTAAAGTATTTTGCTGAGAGACCTCAAGTTCAAGAAAGATTAACTATTCAAATAGTTAGAGAACTTCAAAAAGTTCTTAATACTGATAATGTTGCATGTGTTATAGATGCTAAACACCTCTGTGTTAATTCAAGAGGTATTAAAGACATAAACTCTAGTACAGTTACATCTGAATTTGGAGGTAAATTCAAGGATGATAAATTTAAAAGAGAGTTTTTAGATTATATCAAACTTGAGTCTGAACTTTAATGATTTCAACAGACTTACATATATATAATTCTTTAAGTAATTCAAAAGAAAAGTTTAAGTCTATTGAAAAAGATTCTGTTGGAATGTATGTCTGTGGACCTACTGTTTACAGCGATGTTCACCTTGGAAATTGTAGAACATTTATTTCTTTTGACGTTATATATAGATATCTTATTCATCTTGGATATAAAGTCAGGTATGTAAGGAATATAACTGATGTTGGTCATCTAGAGGATGACGGTGAAGATAGAATTTCTAAAAAAGCTAAACTTGAAAAGCTTGAGCCTATGGAAGTTGCTCAAAAGTATACAAATGACTTTAGAAAAACTTTAAAAAAATTTAATTCATTAGACCCAAGTATTGAGCCTTTAGCATCAGGTCACATTATCGAACAAATTTCTATAATTACAAATTTGTTAAATAAAAATCTTGCTTATGAGTCAAATGGTTCTGTATATTTTGATATTGATCAATATGACAAAGAATATAATTATGGACAATTATCAGGGAGAGATCTTGAAAATCTGAAGTCAAACTCAAGATCATTAGACAATCAAGAAGATAAAAAAAATGAATTTGATTTTGCACTTTGGAAAAAGGCAGAAAAAAAGCACTTAATGAAATGGGAATCTCCATGGAGTATTGGGTTTCCAGGATGGCATCTTGAATGTACTGCGATGAGTACTAAATATTTAGGTAATCATTTTGATATTCACGGAGGTGGAATGGATTTAAAGTTCCCTCATCATGATTGTGAAATTGCCCAAAGTAATGGTCATACTGGACAGGATCCAGCGAAATATTGGATACATGCTAATATGTTGACTTTGAATAATAAAAAAATGTCAAAATCAACTGGCAACAATATACTTCCAAGAGAACTTTTTTCGGGTAATAATAATATTTTCTCTAAAGCATTTGACTCAAATGTTGTAAGATTCTTTTTTCTCCAAGCACATTATAGAAATGTTTTAGATATTAGTGATTCAGCTCTTGTTGCTTCTGAAAAGGGATACCAAAGACTGCTTGAACTTATAAGTAGAGTCAGTAATCATGAGCCATCAAATAATAGTAATGATAAATTATTTAATGAGTTAAAAGCCTGGGAGATAAGATGTTATAATTGTCTTAATGATGATTTTAACACACCAATGCTTATCGCTGAGTTATTTAATTCATCAAAAATAATTAATGATTATACTGATAAAATTAGTGATCGTGAAAAAAAATATTTCCTTAATTTAATGGATGTGTTTTTAAATAAAATACTAGGTCTCAACTATAGTGAATCTAACGAAATAAATAATGATTCAATACTTGAAGTACTCAAAGAAATTAGAAATGAAGCTAGATTAAATAAAAACTATGATTTATCTGATAAAATCAGGGATAAACTTTCTAAAATAGGCATAAACCTTAATGATAAAGATTAGTCAACTCCTAGCGTTACCTTTTATTCTATTAATAAAAATTTATAGACTTTTCATTTCTCCACTGCTAGGGAAAAATTGTATCTATACGCCATCATGTTCTGAATATGGAATTATAGCCTTAAAGAAACATGGAATATTTAAAGGAAGTTATCTTACAGGCAAAAGAATACTAAGATGTAACTCTTTATTTAAAGGAGGATATGATCCGGTTCCCTAAATTATAATTATATTTAAAAATGATAATATCACAAATAAATTGGTCTCCAAGTGAAACACTTTTTGAAATTGGCGGCTTCTCCGTATATGTATACAGCTTAATGTTTATTCTAGCTTTTTTAATAGGCTATAATCTTGTTAAATCATTCTTTGTTAAAGAAAATGTAGATGAGAAATATCTTGATCCGATGTTAATTTACATGGTTGTTTCCATATTTCTTGGAGCTAGATTTGGTGAAGTATTCTTTTATCAATGGGGATATTATCAAAATCATCTAGTTGAAATATTGCTACCAATTCAAGAATCTGCAAATTCATCCATTCTAGGATTAATTGATGGATATAAATTTACTGGATTCAGAGGACTTGCTAGTCACGGTGCTGCTATTGGTATTTTTATAGGACTATTATTATTTAAAAGAAAATATAATTTTAAAAGTCTATTATGGATTTTTGATAGATTAACCATTCCAATCGCTATTGGAGGAGCATTTGTTAGAATAGGTAATTTCTTCAACTCAGAAATTCTAGGAAAATATACGGGTAGTGACTGGGGTGTAATATTTGAAAATAGAGGTGAAACACTTCCAAGACACCCAGCTCAACTATATGAATCCTTTGGCTATATTATTCTATTTATAATACTTTATAAACTATATCACACATCAGTGAGAGAAAAAGAAGGCTCTTTATTTGGTTACTTTCTGATAGGCTTGTTCTCTATAAGATTTATAGTTGAGTTTATCAAAGAAAGTCAAGGAGGGATCGAAACATTCTTACCAGGTTTGTCAACTGGTCAATGGCTTAGTATTCCATTTATTATTATAGGTATTATATTCTTGTTTATTAAGAAAAAAGAATCTGTTATTTAGTTTTCTTATTATAAGAATCAAACATAATTGGTGTTGCTATAAATACTGAAGAATATGTCCCTACTAGAACTCCTATAATTAAAGCAAACATGAATCCTCTAATAGATTCCCCACCAAAAATAAAAATTGCTACAAGAACAATTAATGTCGTTAATGAAGTATTAAGAGTTCTACTTAATGTACTATTTAAAGCAGTATTAACAATTGTTTGATTGTCCCAAGACTTATGGATACCAAAGAATTCTCTAATTCTATCAAAAACTACTACAGTATCATTCAATGAATAACCAATTACTGTTAACAAGGCTGCTATAAATGCTTGATTAATCTCCATATTAAATGGCATTATTTTGTAAGTAAGAGAGAATATACCAAGTACTATAATAACATCGTGAAAAACAGCTGAAACTGCTCCTATAGAGTATTGCCATTTTTGAAATCTAAGTAGTATATATAA
>JAQXBP010000013.1:0-2649 GCA_029252345.1 Flavobacteriaceae bacterium
ATGATTCTTTTGGAGAAAAATTTGGTCATCTATTTTATACTAAACAAAAATTTAAAAATTATCATCTAAAACTAGATTATAGGTTTTATGGAGAACATGCTAATAAATTTAAAAATGAAGATGAAGCATGGAATTATAAAAATAGTGGTGTAATGTTACATTCAGAACACCCTAAACAAATGTTTTTGAATCAAGGATTTCCGGTAAGTATTGAAGGTCAATTTCTTGGGGGATCTGGAATTAAAGAAAGACCTACGTTAAACATGTGCTCACCTGGGACAGAAGTAGATATAAATGGCTCTCAAGCAGTCAATCATTGCATTACTTCATCATCAAATACGTATCATAATGATGATTGGATTAGTGTTGAATTTCTTGTTTTCGCTGATTCAATTGTTCATCAAATTATAGAAAGAGATACTGTAATTTCGTATTCGAACATTCGTCTAGGTGGTACTTATTTATCTGATAATTTTACTGATAAAATTGATCAACCATTAAAGGAAGGATATATATCACTCCAATCTGAAGGTCATCCAATTGAGTTTCGAAATATTAAAATCAAGGAATTTGATTAATTTCTAGAGAATTTTACCCCAATCACCTCCAGTATATATTTCAACACTTGTCCAAAAGAAGAAAACTGAAGATATTAGAAAAAATATAATTCCATAAAAAATCCAAAATAGTTTCTTATTCAATAGATAAGAAATTGAGGCGATTATTAACGAAGGGATATTAAGTATTACTACAAATATTAATGGGTCAATCAGTAAAAAAAATTCAAAATTAAAATTATGAATCAAAAAAAATAATATTCCTAAAACGTAGCTTGTAATTAGATAAAACTTTAATCTACTCATAAAGATTTTTTCTGAGAACTTCTCCTGCTTTTAATTTTTTAAATTCAAAATTATCTACAGCTAGCTGTCCATTAACGATTACATACTTTATTCCCTCTGGGTATTGATGGGGTGATTCGAAAGTTGCTTTATCAGTAACAGTATCTGCATTAAAAATTGTAATATCAGCTTTCATCCCTTGCCTAATTAACCCTCTATCTTTAAGTCCAAAAGCCTTAGCTGGAAGATAAGTCATTTTATATATTGCCTCACTCATTGATAATACATTTTTTTCTCTTACATATCTACCAAGTACTCTTGGAAATGTTCCATAAGCTCTTGGGTGAGGATGACCTACTCCAGGCTCTGAAAGCCTTCCATCTGAAGCAATCATTGTATGTGGATACTTCATAATATTTTCAACATCTGATTCATCCATAGCATGAAAAATACATCCTGCTCCACCATTTAATTCTGCTTCAATAACAAGTTTAGCCCCATTCTCAACGGTAGGTTTTAGTCCTTTCATTATAGCCCAATCTTTTAATGTTTTTCCCTCCAATTCTGGCTTCCAACTAACTCTAGAAAATTGAACTCTATTTAAATCATTTCCACCTCTATCATTTAATATGTTAAATACTATTTCTTTTTCAATTTTTTCTCTAGTAGACTTATCTGAAACTCTATCCTTAAATTCTTGACTTCCCCCAGCTCTTGCCCAAGTTGGTATTAAAACATTAATTCCTGTATGACTTGCATTATATGGGTATTGATCTGCCATAACTTTAATTCCCTTTTGTCTAGCTGAATCAATTAGAGATAATGTAATTGAACTTTTTCCCCACATTGGTTTACCAATAACCTTGTGATGGGTTAAAACAACACTTATATCTGCATCTTTTGATATCTTTATAGCCTCATTTACAGCCTCAATAATTTTTAATCCTTCATCTCTTAAATGTGATGTATAAACACCTCCCTTTTTAGATATTTCTTTAGATATTTCAATCACTTCATCAACCTTTGAAAAATTACCAGGAAGATATTTTAGCCCTGTTGAAATTCCAAAAGCACCCTCATCCATAGCCTTACTGGCAAGATTTTTCATTCTTTCTAATTCTTCTTCAGTGGGTTCTCTGTTGTCTAAATTCATAACAACTCTCCTGATTTTATTGTGACCTGTTAAAAAGCCTACATTCATTCCAACTCCAACTTTTTCAATTGAATCCAAGAATTCTTTAAAACCATATTTTAATGGAACACCTCTTCCGTCTGGCCCACCAAAACTAGTAGTTACACCCTGTCTAACATGACTCTCACCATTAGAAAGTTTAATAAAGTTACTCATAGGGTCCAAGTGTGCATGAGTATCTATAAAGCCAGGTGAAACAACTAAACCAGAAGCGTCAATTATTTTTAAAGAGTTTTTAGAATTGATTTTACCTACTTTAATTATTTGATTTCCTATTATACCAATATCTACAGATTCACTCTCTGACCCAGATCCATCATAAATAATTCCATTTTGAATAACTAAATCATAAGGATCCGATTCACAGCTAACCAAAAAAAATGCAATTAGTAAATAGTAAAAAAAATTAAACATTTTGTAGATTTTTCATCTAGAAGGTAAATATTCTTTTACTTTTAGGCAAGAATAAATTAAGAGATAAACTAAATTATTTAGACATGAATAGAGAATTTGATATAATTATATGGGGAGCTTCAGGATTTACAGGAAGACTAGTTGCAGAGTATTTATTTAAAAAGTATAATTCTGATTCTTTAAAATGGGCTATTGCAGGAA
>JAQXBP010000014.1:0-14740 GCA_029252345.1 Flavobacteriaceae bacterium
AGAATAATTACTTTGCAAATGTAAATTTTAGATTGATATTAAAATCCAAAATTTATGTTAATTATAATAGTTAAATCATATATCTAACTCTATATACATAAGTTTGTCTTATGAATAGATACGGTCAAATCAGGGATTTACTATTAGGAGACTTAACTATATCAATTTTTGTCTTTGGATCGATAGTAACATTATTGGTCATAGTCTCCTTACTGTTATCCAACAAAGAGAGAGCGGATTATGACAAAGATTACTATGACCGACATGGATCTCTTCCAAAATAATTATTCTATGAAAAAATGTATAACACTAATTGCTATATTAACCACTTTCAATGTATTTTCTCAAGCTCACATAGGAGCAATGGGTGGATATAACTTTGATAATGAGAAAACTCAAGTTGGTGCTGGTCTAAATTACATGCTATTTCCTAAAGTTTCAATTGGAGCAATGGCTATGATAACTCCTTTTGATGATGGAAGTGGTGATGATTATATGCTTATGTACAATGCTAAATATAATCTAGGTAGATTTACTTTAGTTGGAGGTTTAATGGATATGAAGATGGGGAATAGTCCTTTAATGAATATGAGTATGGACATGGACATGGATGGAACAGATCCTTACTTTGGTATTGAATACAAGCCATTTAAGAATAGGAAATTAAAAATCTACTACAATCACTCTGAAATGATGAAATCTTTTGGAATTATGATGCCTATTTTTTATCTGGGTAAAAAAATGCACATGAATCACTAGTTCTATTCTATTGTAATTTCTTCTAAGTGCCTCACAATTATTACATCAGACTCTGGAGACAGTCTTTTAACATCCTCTTTAAAAGGTACTAACTTTAATTCTATACTTGCTTCTTGAGAAAAACTATATGGCAGTCTAAAATTGTCCCAATGAGTTGGGATTATAATTTTTGGATAGCCAGTAACTTTTAATAGTCTTTCATTATAGTTATATAATCCTAATTGAGATTGGTTTACACCTGCTAGAAGAATATCAGATGTTATTCCCTCAAGTTCACGTTCAACAAAATTCATAGATCCCATAGTAAGTATATCTTGATCTTTAAATCTAGCCAAAAACATAAGTGAACCTCCTTCGATAAATTCAGATACTCTAAGTGGAGCAGTTGGTGGTTTTGTATATTCTCTTGAATCTAGGTAATGTTTATCATTAAGTGCTGAATGAATTGACGGAATTACCCTAACCGAAAAATTTTCAAATTGATAATCTTCACCTCCTCTTACAGGATACAACTGATCATTACTAATGCCATAAGCTTTCAATATATTAATTGTTGTCTCAGTCCCTATAACTTTAGCTCCAGTTTTTTTTGCAATATAGGGGACATCCGATAGGTGGTCAAAGTGAGAATGATGAACTAAAATAAAATCGACCTTATCAACCAAACTATCAATAAGAATTGAATCAGAAACAAAAAAATCAGATCTTAAAACTGTTTTTCTTCTATCTAATTTATTGACTGAAGGACCATTTCCAAGCTTCACTCTTGAGATATATGGATCTATTAAAATAGTTGTAGTATCATCTGAAATTTTCCATCCAGCTGTTCCCAAATATTTTAATTCAACTTGACTTTGAATGTTTAAACTGAAAGATATTAAGACTAATAAGATTAATTTTTTCATTGTATGATTATTTATTTATAAAGTATAGATTATACTCACCAGTGTTTGCTTCTAAAATATCAACTTTTCCATCATTATTAATATCTGAGTCAATTATATCGTAGGTCCTAAAGTTATTTTTTGATATAGCTTTTTCTTTCCATTCTTTTCCGTTTAAGACATTAATATATAGTTTAGTAGATCCAGGAGAATTACCAATGACTATATCTAAATTTCCATTACCATTAAAGTCATTCACTGCTATAGAAAAGCTTGAAGATTTTGAGTTATCATAAATAATATGCTTCTCAAAACTATCAAATTCATCACCAAAATAAATAACATTAGGTTCGTTAATATTTGCTGTAGCTATATCCTTAAAACCATCAGAATTAAAATCACCAATTTCAACTGCTCTTGTGTTATCATTTCCTTGGCCAAACATTATTCTTTTATTGAAATTTAAACTACCATCGTTGAAGTATACATAGTTTGGTTGACTATCACGATTAGCTAAAATTAAATCTTTAAACCCATCCATATTCATGTCAGAAACTTCAACATCAATAGTTGAATCTTCAGCAGTTCCAAAAAGAATTGTTTCTGAAAAATCACCTTTACCATCATTAAGGCATATCTCGTTTGATTCTCTACGATTTGTAATCAATATATCAATATCACCATCATTGTCAATATCATTTAATGTAATATTTCTTGTGTTAGAATTAGATTCACCAAATTCGCTAGACTTAATGAAATTCCCTTTGCCATCATTAAGAAAAATATAGTTTGGCGCCTTATCATTTCCTACAGCTATGTCTAAATCACCATCGTTGTCAAAATCTGCAAGCTCTGCAGCATAACTTGTTAATCTTTCAATACCTAGATTTTTTTCAACTGTAAATCCACCAATGCCATTATTAATTAGAATTTTATTTTGGCCTGGCCAATGTCTTCCATTAGCAACAATTATATCTAAATCACCATCATTGTCAATATCACCAGAAGATAATGAAGCTGTCTTTTCCTTAGCGCCTCCTAAAATATTCATTTTAAAATCAAAACTTTGAGAATAATTTGGAATGGTATAAGTAACTAATAAGATTGCTAAAATTTTATTTTTCATTTTTTTTATTTGGAATCAACCATGTATTATTATCTATATTAACTCTCCCATTCATTTCTTCTTCTACAACTCTGTCTATTACTCTAATTCCTTCAGATGCCATATTGTAGAATGTGTCAATTCCGTTATTTGGAAAATTTTGTCTAGTTCTATGAATATTAAACTTACTAGAAAAATTCCTATTAAATTCTTTTTCAATCATTTCTTTTCCAATCAAAAAACCTATCAAACCACCCCAGGTTGATGTTGGATTATCTGAATCCCATCCTGATAAAGTTCCAATTTTTATTGTTTCTTTAATATTTCCCTCCCCATAAAACAAACTTACTAAGCTAGATGCAAAATTTATTCCAGCAGCAAAACAGCCATTACAATATAGATTTTTAGAAGTGAGATTATATCCATCTTTTTGATCTACTTGATATCTCTGATAAATCGAATCTCTTGCATCTTCCCACTTCATTCCAGATTCATATAGTTTTACTGTAAAGTCATACATTTTTGCAGGATAATTATTATCATTTAAATATTTCCTTGATTCCTTTGCCATCCAAAATATATTTTCTTTTGTAGAGTTAAATTCTTTAGAATTTGAAGCTAAAGAATGCATTATTACATAGAACTCTGCAATTTCTCGTGCTTCATTTCTAGCAGTAGTTTTAATAGGTAATTCAGCCATTTTTAAACCTATATCAGGTCTTGATGGTGAGAACAATCCAAAAATCTCAGTTGTTAATTGTGCGTCAATCATCATATATGAATTATTATTAATTGGATCACCTGTTTCAGGTGGTTTCATTCCAGACTTCATTAGATCAAATGCAACTTGATTTGACTCCCATAAATAATTCTCTTCTTTACTTTTAATATGCTTAAGCCATCCATCTCTTATTTGATTTGGACTAAGAATACTAGTATCATAAAAATTTAAAAGATATTGATACATATACTCAATGTCTGTATCATCATCAGATCCCCAAATATCACTTTCATCTTTTAATACAAAATCAATTTTTACTCTACTTTTATCAACTAAACTATCTTCCCATATACTCCTTTGATCTTTGCCTCCCCAATCATCTCTTGTATAAAAATTTCCAGTTTTAATGTCACCTATATTACCAATTTTATCCATCTCAGTTATAAGCCCAGTCCAATTTGCAATGGATTGACCAAGCCAGAATCCATGTAATTTATTAGTATATTTTTCTCGGGATATTTCGATATAGTCAAACTCATTATTCATTCCTTTATTACAAGCGATAAAGAAGAGGAATAAGCCAAACAGTATTAATTTTTTTAAGAAACCCATTACACTAAATTAAATTTTTTAATTTTAGATATGAGAAAAATACTTTTTCTATCCTTTTTTCTAGTTAGTTGTGGAGGTGAAATATATTATCTAGATAGTTATAACTATAGTGAATCAGGTGAATCAACATATGAGGCTAAAGAGCTTAAATCAAAAGAATTGAATACCGCTTTTATTGAGGCATATGAAATTATCGCTGATGAAATTATTTCTGTTTATTCAAAAGCACTAAATAAAGACAATAATCTCGGGGGAGTAGATTATGAAATCAAAGCATTAGAGTTTTTAAACCAAGCTTTATTTAATTATGAAATATACACAGTTAATAGGGAGTTAATGAAAATTAATATTACTGACAAAGAATTTGAAAGGAAGTCAGAACTAAGAGATAGTATTTTAAACAAATCAAGAATAAAACAGGAAGCTGAAAAATCACTTACACAATGAACTTCACTTTAATAGATTATACTGCTTTTGGATTATGGATACTAATAAGTATTTTAATTTCTTATATTATTGTAGACAAACTTAAATTTTTCAAAGGAGATAAAAATGTAAAAAAGGTTTTGACTTGGGGGCTAATTCTAGGACACCTATTATATCTTATTTGGAAATATATCTTTCTTACTATTTTAGGAAATTAAACTGAGATTTCAACCTTTTTTGTAAAATCTGTTTCCTTTAATTATTAAATATGGTAGTGGAATTAATATGGAGATAGTGTAGGCTATTCCAGCTAAATCTAGATTAAATATAAATAATGTAATAAAATAGATTAATGTACTGTAGGTGCCTAGTTTGAAAAAGAATGGCTTGAAAAATTTTAGATATCCATCAATATCAAATTTTTCTCTTTCAGATTCTGACATTGTATTGTATCCTGCTAGAAGCATTTTTGAATTTTCCCTATTTATTGCTTTTGATATTATTATAAAAAGTAAACCTGTAAATACTATTACTACTGATATTATATCCATTTTAGTTACAAGTTCCATTAATATATGATGTCACACCATTGAAATTTCCTGCATAGCATGAATTAGGATAGGTTATTCCATCGCATCCACAAACTGGTTGATATATTTCAATACAAACACTAAATTCATCAATTATTGATTCATCAATGCATGAATCTTCAATCTTATTTTCTGAGGAACATGATATAATAAAAATTGCAAGAAATGTTATGAGTTTTGGGTATAAATTCATTTAATAAAAATAGTATTATTCAGGACATGACCCCCAATCAGGTTGATAAGATTCAATAAGAGGTGAGTTTGTAGCAAAATTCTCAGGTTCATTAATAAAATTTGAGACACACCATGATGAGATATCCTGATTGAAGGAGGTTGCATTTTCAAACATTTTAGACATACTAGTTGCGCTAGAGGTATCCCATTCAGAAATATTTTGATTAAAAGAAGTTGCAGCTCTAAATAAGTCAAGCATTTTTGTGACTTTAGAGGTGTCCCAACTAGAGATATCTTGATTGAAAGACGAGGCGTTTTTAAACAAGCTGCCCATGTTATCTACTTTTGATGTATTCCAGTCAGAAATATTTTGATTGAAGATGTTAGCATTATAAAACATTCCATCCATATTAGTAACATTAGACACATCCCAAAAACTAATGTTAGAGTTAAAAGAGTTATTATTAAAAAAGTTTTGAAACACTCCAGATATTGATTCTCCAGACATATTAGTAACTAATGTTGTACACAAGTTATAGTTACCGTTTGAAATTTCTTCTTTGATTGAAAGGTTGTTAACAGCAGTATATGTAACACCGCTAATAATATCTTTATCTCCATTACTTGCATCAGGACATTTACATGTATTATTTTCATAGTATATATTTCCTGAGTTTACGAAAACAACATCATTATTGGGTAAATTATTAGCAGCTGAAATATTATCATCATCACCCTTGCTACAAGAGATTATAGTTAATGAGACTAATACAAAGTATCTTTTCATTGAGCGAAAATAAATAATTAAATACTAGAATTGTTTTTCAGGTTTGTTAATAATTATATAAATATTTCAGTTTGTTTTAAAGAGTTTTGAATATTCTTTTTAATTTAATGTTATCTATTTCAAAATTAAATAATATGAGCAGCAAATTTTTTGGAAATAAAAACGACAACAAAGAGACTAACGGAAAACGTCAGGTTAAAAGTTCAAATAAAAATTCAAAGAAGAATTTTAATAGTAAGCTTCAGTCCAAGGGTGTTGGGAAAGCTAAAATGACTGGTATTAGAAAAGTTGGCAGAGGGAACTAAAAAAAACCCCCCATATGTATGGGAGGTTTAATTTTATCTTTAAAATTTATTATTGAGGAAGCTGAGCTGGATTAAAATAGTAATCTTCTCTAACAATTTCTCCTTTTTCGTTGAACCAATGCTGAATATGTTGGCTAATTGTTTTTGTGTTTCCTGACTTCTTATTTTTAAATGTGAAGTCAGCCCATGAAATAACAACAGCTCCATCTCCTGAATAGTCTAAGACATCAGGGAAGCCACTCTCTCTTATATTAACTAGTTCAAAAACTTCCATGTATTCGTCAAATTGAGCAAATTCTTCTTCTAAAGTTTTAAACTCATCAATTTCAGAGTTCATTACGTCATAAAAAATTGTATTCTCAGTGTAATTTGCTTTAATTTTTTCAACATCACCTGTCTTATAGGATTGATATAGAAGTCTTACTTTTGCTACTAACGGATGATCTTTATAGATTACACCATTTTCATTTGTATCATATGCATCCCAGTTTTTTTTCCATAATAACTCGTCATCATTAATCCATAGTGCAGCTATTTTATCACCTTTTGCATTCATTCTATATGTAGCGTATCTAGGCATATTTATATCTAAGCCAGTATTCTTATCATAGCCAGTTAACCACTCATAAGTTTTCACATCTACTATTCCATCTTGTTTGTACTCTAGAACATCTGGATAAGCACCTCCGTAATGTTTTATTTCAAGATCTATGATATTTTTACTTAAATAATTTGAAGTTCTAAGAATCCAGTTAATTTTATTTGACTCTCTGTCTTGCAATGTTCTAACTTGAAAGTTTTCCGTTACAAGTTCTTTTAGTTTCTCAAGATCACCCGAGGTATATGCCTCATTAAATTGATTAACTATTTCGATAGCTGGATGTTCAATGTATAGTTTTCCATTTGACTCTTTTTGAGAAAAAACAGCCACAGAAAAGATCATTGTAAATACTAATAATAATTTTTTCATGTTTATTGATTTAAATTTGTTTTATGTTTAATTGAAACTAATTTAAAAAAAAAATAATTTCAATCTGTCTTCAAAACAAGTTTAATATAAAATCATTTTTTAATTTTAAGGTTTATGAAGAATTACACTTTCACAATTTTAATAAAATTCACCCTACTGCTATTATTAGTGAATATAATTAGTTGCTCCAATCAAGCTACAATTTCTAAAAATGCATACGTTATACAAAACATATCCATTATTGATCCAATTGATGGATTTCAGTCAATTAAACATGTTGTTGTTGAGAAGGATATAATAACTATGATATTAGATAAAGACTTTAAGTTTTTATCTAACGAACTTAAATTAATTGATGGGAGTGGAAAGTATTTAATTCCTGGTTTATGGGATGCTCATGTACATTTTTCTTTTGATAAGAGCTTAACATCAACAATGCCAAATCTTTTTTTAGGGCATGGCATAACAAGTGTTAGAGATACTGGAGGACCAATTGAATATGTACTCAAAGCAAAAGAAGCTTCTTTATTAGAGCCACTAAAAAATCCAAATATTTATATAGCGGGACCTCTGATTGATGGTAGTCCAAATGTATATAATGATTCAAGCCCTTCATTTCCTTTGCTTTCAATTGAAAATCAAGACATCATTGATATTGAATCTAATACAATGGGATTAATTGACAAAGGGATAGATTTTTTAAAAGCATACGAAATGCTAAATGAAAATCAATTTCTTGCAATAACTAAAATTGCTCGTAAACAAAATTTAAAGGTTACCGGACACATCCCCTTGAGCATGAATTTATTTTCTGCTGTTAATTCTGGTTTAAACGGAATGGAACATCTACGAAATCTAGAACTCTCTATTGCTAGTAATGCAGACGAATTATATCAAGAGCGATTACAGTTACTTAAAAATCCAAATAATTTACCGGGAAGTACCTTAAGATCTTCTATTCATTCAAAACAAAGAATAAGTGCACTAGATTCTATCGATAACAATAAGTTGGAATTAGCTGCAAATCTACTAGCATCTAAAAATGTATGGCAAACACCCACACTAGTTCTTTACAGAAATTTTGCAAAAAAAACCTATACGAATCCTTCTTTTATGATACAATTAAATAAGCTTCCTGAGGAAGTCAAAAAAAAATGGAGTATTGAATTTGCAGCTACTGATACTATAATAGATAAAAATAGTTTGCGTTATTCTGATTGGCTAGTAGATACAGCTGGTAAACTGCACAATAAAAATGTTCCTTTTATGGCTGGAACAGACACACCAATTGGATATTTGATACCTGGACGAAGCCTTCATAAAGAGCTTGAAATACTTGTTGAAAGTGGATTGTCTAATCTTGATGCTATCAAAACTGCAACTATAAATCCTGCAACTTTCTTTGGAATTGAAAATAAAGTGGGGCGAATAAAAAATGGTTTTAAGGCAGATTTATTAATCTTAAATTCAAATCCGTTAAATGATATTAGTAATACTCAAAACATACATGCAGTAATAAAAAATGGTCATTTTTTATCTCGACAATCATTAGACTCTTTACTTTACAATAATTAAAACAATGACAAGAAAGGAATTTGAAAAATATGTTCAAGATTTAGATTTGTCTTCTAAAATGGAAAAAAAATATTGGATTGTATATGAAAAAATTAATCAAGAAGGGTCTCCGTTAACATACAATCAAAGAGCTAATTTATTACTAGGTGAGTTAAGGAATCTTAAAAAATTACTCAGTATTTTGTTATTACTTTTTATACCTAGCCTTTCTTTTTGTCAAGCTGAAAGAGTTTCAGATGGTCCGTATATATTTATTGAAAAAGATAAACTTATAAAAACATCTATATTAAATGGAGAGGTTATAAAATCTTCATTAAGTCAAAATTCTTTTGACACAATTTACTATCCAGAAAAATCTACTTTTAAAAAAATAAAAAAAATTGCTGCATTAAGCGACCTTCATGGACAATATGATTTAACAATTGAATTATTAAAAAATAATAGAATAATTGATGAAAATTTAAATTGGAATTTTGATAAAGGTCATCTAGTAATTAATGGTGACATCTTTGATAGAGGAGACAAGGTTAATGAGCTACTATGGCTAATTTATAAACTTGAAATTCAAGCAAAAGATAAAGGTGGACAAGTGCATTATCTTCTTGGTAATCATGAGTATATGATTCTTCAAAAAGATTTAAGGTATATAACTGATAAATACAAAACGTCCTCTTATTTACTTGACATAGATTATGATAAATTATATGGTAATAATACAGTTTTAGGTAGATGGTTACGCTCAAAACCATCTATAATCAAGATAAATGATATAGTTTTTACTCACGGAGGTGTTTCAGAAGAATTTTTAGAAAAACATGGTGTTGATTTAGATAGTATTAACGCTATGATGAGGAAAAATAACACCTTCACCAAAGAGCAACTTAAATCTACTAATTATTATGACTTATATTATGGTCAAAAAGGGTTGATATGGTATCGTGGTTATTTTGAAAAGTATGAAGCTAATTTAACAGATAAGAATATTAATAAAATTTTAAAGCTGTTAAATGCAAATACTATTGTTGTTGGACATACTACACAAGAAAAAATAGTTCCTTTGTTTAATAATAGAATATTTGGAGTTGACTCAGGATTGAAGTACGGCTTAGATGGAGAGATCTTAATTATAAAAAATAATAGATTTTATCGTGGAAATTTAGATGGAAACTTAACAGAATTTAAAAATTAGTCACATTATGCTTACTTCTAATCAACGCAAACTAATTATTCAATTAAGTAAGAAAAAACATCGTATTTCCAATAGACTTTTTGTTGCTGAAGGTAAAAAAGTTGTCAATGAATTAATTGATTCAAATTGGCCATTTCAAAATTTATTTACTACTGAAGTTAATTTCCATCCAGATGAAGAAATATTGAATTTAGAGGAAATGAAAAAGATTACTCATTTTAAAACACCAAGTCCTGTGCTAGGTATTTTTGTTCTTCCTGAAAATCAAAAATTATTAGTTGAACCAATAACTATTGCTCTAGACGGCATCAGTGACCCAGGTAATCTTGGAACAATAATTCGTTTATGTGATTGGTTTGGACTTTCTGAACTGATTTGTAGTAATACTACCGTAGATTGCTATAATCCTAAAGTAATTCAAGCTTCAATGGGATCGATTACTCGTGTAAAATGTCATTATGTTGAAAATCTTGGAGTTGCTTTAACTGAATTACAAAAGCCAATCTATGGAGCTACTGCAAAAGGAGATTCTATATACGAGGCAAAACTTCCTAAAGAAGCCACCTATATTTTTGGAAGTGAATCACACGGAATCTCGGCATACTTATCTCAGCATTTAAAAGGTGAGTTAGGTATTCCACAATTTAGAAAAGGTAATAGTTTAGCAGAGAGTTTAAATGTTGCAAATGCTAGTGCTATTTTCTTGAGTGAATTGTTTAGACACAATAAGACTACTTAAGCTGAAAAGATATATATTTGATGTCGCTTATGAAATCAATTACTATAAATTCTGATCATGTTGGTGTAACTGCAAGTAGTCTTTGTATGCTTCACTGTTTTTTTACTCCCCTTTTATTTGTTTCACAAGCTACTTCTATAGTTTTTACTCAAGAGATTCATTTTTTATGGCAATCATTGAATTATGTTTTTTTATTGATTTCCATTTTAGCGATATATCATACAGTTAAAAATTCTACTAAATTATCAGTAAAGGTTTTATTAGTTTTAACTTGGTTAATTCTTTCCAGTTTAATTATAAATGAATTCTTTGAAATTTCATCTATTCCAGAAATTTATACATATGCAGCTGCAGTATCTCTGTCAGGATTACATATATATAATCTAAAATATTGTAGATGTGATGATGATAACTGTTGTAAAGATTAAGCTAATCTTAAAGTATTCTCCCTATTATTTTTCAAGTTAATTAAGGAATTTTGTATCTCAAGCCGAAGAAAAATCTAAATCCTTGATTTGATGCATATACATATGAAGGATCAAAAGTAAGTGCATATGGATTATTTTCATTTTGTACTGCATTTCCATTGTAATCAAAAACTACTTGTTTGTCAAAGGGATCAAAAGAACGAGCTATACTATTCTTAGGTGGAGTAAAATCAAAGATATTTTTAATACCTCCGTAGAATTCATATGTATTTTTCAATATTTTTGTTAGCTGAATATTTACAACACTAAAAGTAGATGAAAATTCTGGCCTTGGATCAAAACTACTTAAAGTAGGAAGCCTTAACGGACCAATTGTAGTTCCAGTTAAATCAAAAATTAAATTATTACTAGCCCATTTTTTTTCAAACTTCCATACTCCTTGAAATTTTTCTGTAAGATATGGTGTTGTTTTCACACCCTCTTCTTTTATATATGAATCTATATAAGTAGCTCCTAAATTAAATCTAATCCCGTTTTTAAATAGTGAATTAATATTAATAGAAACTCCTTGTGAAATTGACTTTCCATTTAAATTATCGTAAATAATTTTATTTGGATTAGTATCATAATCAGGTATAATTTTATTTGAAAATTGAGTTTTAAATACACTCATGTCAAAATCAATAATAGCACCCTCTTTTAGATATATTTTTTTAACATAATTAAGATTTACATTCCAAGACTTTTCAGGCTCTAGATTATTCAAGAAAACAACATCTCTTGCTCCAGTTAGTGCAGCATGATCTTCTGTAAAAACTTGTGCAACACGATATCCAGTTCCAAAACTTAGTCTTAATGTTGAGGTTTGATCGTAGTTACTCAATTTATAGTTAATTCGAGGAGTAAATATGTTACCATGTAGCGAATTATGGTCAAATCTAACTCCTAAAAGCAAGGTGTTGCTTTCGTTTATTTTAATCTCATCTTGAATAAATAACCCCGGCATATGATAAATATCTTCTTGATTTAAACTTAGAATCTCATTAAAAGTAGCGGTTGTATCATCATCATAATATGTGTATCTATATGCAAATCCAAATAATAAATCATTATTTTTTATCGATTTATTCCACAGTAGTTGACCAAAGCCTATAGATTGCTTAGCATTAAAAATTGTTGTTCCATAAGCTGAATTATGAGTGTGATCATTAAAGCTAAATTGAAAAGAAAGATTTTTGTTAAATTGATAATTTCCAAAAGCTTCAAATCTAGTAGTGTAAATATTTTCTCCATATATAGAATCTCCACCTCTGTATTTTGGGTTCCAATTTAACTGTCCTCCCCATCTATCTTCATAAACAAATCTTGTAGCAAAAGATAACTTACTACCATAAGTAAACTTGTTAAAAATTGAGATACGATCTTGAATAGTCAAATCGGTAAATCCATCATAATTGTTATCTATAGGATTAGAATAATTAAAATAATTAACTCCTAAAAGGCCAGTTGTTTTATTTGACAAGCTGTACTTATAACCTATATCTGTATTAGTCTCACCCCAGTCAGTCAGAAAAGAGTCTATTGAAAGTTTAGAAGAATTCTCAGGTAATTTTGTGATTAAATTAATAACACCACCTATAGCTTCTGATCCGTAAAGAGTTGATGCTGGTCCCTTAACTATTTCAACTCTTTCAATGAGTGATTGGGGAATCCCAGATAATCCATAAACTGTTGATAGCCCACTAACAATTGGAAGTCCATCAATAAGAACCATTGTGTAGCTCCCTTCTTGTCCATTTATGTGAATATCACCGGTATTACAAACGTTACAATTAAGCTGAGGTCGAATACCATTTATGCTTTCCATTGATTCAAATATTGATTGTGAAGGACTAGCTTTAAAAAAACTCTGACTATAAACTTCAACAGCTACTGGACTATTAAGTTTAGACACAGGTTTCAAAGTTCCCGAAATTACTATTTCATTTAGGGATTCGTTTAAGTCTAAAATAATTACTCCTAAATCATCATTCTTTGGATCAATCTCTATTTGTTTTGACTTATGACCGATAAAGGAAATTATCAAATGATTATTACTTTTTTCAGAAAACTTGATCAAAAAATCCCCATTTTCATTTGTTATGGTTCCTAGATTTGAACCTTTAATTCTTAAGGAAGCTCCATTAAGAGGGGATCCTTCAGAATAAACGGTTCCATTTAAAGTGCGTTCTTGAGCAAATACTATTTGTGTAGAAAAAAGAACAAAAAGTAGTATATTTAGTTTCATATAAAAGTTTGTCACTACAAAACTAATTATAAGTTTTACACTACAAAACATTGTTATGAAAAAAACAGTAGAAAAAGAAAATTATTTAAAAATAATATATAAAAAACAAGAAAAAGAATTGCCTGTTAATGTAACATCTCTTTCTCATTACTTTAATGTAAGTAAGTCTACCGTTTCAAATATGATTAAGAAATTAGTATTAATGGGTCTAATTGATAGTAAGCCTTATAAGCCAATTCTTTTAACCTCTTTAGGAAAAACTAGAGCTACAGAAATCATTTCTAAACATAGATTAATTGAGCTTTACTTAGTTGAAAAAATGAATTTTAAATTGGATGAAGTACATGAAATTGCTGAAGAAATTGAACATATCAAAAATTCAAAATTCTTCAATAGAATGCGTGAAATTCTAGGAGATGCTTCAATAGATCCTCATGGTTCTGTAATTCCAGATTATGATTATTAGTCATACATCATGAAAAATATTTATTTGTTAATAATACTAATCAGTTTTGGCCTTCAGGCACAGGAAATAAATTGGATATCATTTCCAGAAGCTTTAGAGGCACAAAAAAAAGAACCTAAAAAAATCTTTATGGATGTATATGCCAATTGGTGTGGTCCATGTAAGTTGCTAGATAAACATACTTTTTCTAATAAAGATTTGATAGAATATGTAAATGAAAATTTCTATGCCGTTAAATTCAATGGAGAAGGAATTGAAGAAATTTATTTTTATGATCGTGTATTTAATAATCCAAATTATGATCCAAAAAGAAAAGGAAAGAATAGTTCTCATGAGTTGACTAATTTCTTAGGAATTTCAGCATACCCAACAATGGTATTTTTTGATGAAAATGGCGGGCCAATTATGCCTGTAATTGGTTACCACAAGCCTCAACAATTAGAGCCATACCTAAAAATGATAGGTCAAGGAGACTATACCTCTTTTTCTAGCCCTCAGGATTTGAGAAAGTATGTTAGGGAATTTGTTTCTAATTTTTCAGACCTATAAAAGAAACTAAAAACGGTTACACTATTAAAGTATAACCGTTTTATCATTTTAAGTAGCTCCCCCTCTTGGACTCGAACCAAGGACCCTCTGATTAACAGTCAGATGCTCTAACCAACTGAGCTAAGGAGGAATACAGTCGGCAAATATAATTTTTTTTTTACATTTATTTTAATC
>JAQXBP010000015.1:0-3914 GCA_029252345.1 Flavobacteriaceae bacterium
GCTTCAACTAATTCTTTTCTATATGTGTTAGCTTTTTCTTTTAAATCTTCAGGTATATCTACAACATCAAATTTTGCACCTAAATCTTCATTTTGCCAAATAACAGCTTTCATCCTCACAAGATCAACAACGCCTTTTAAATCTGCTTCTGAACCAACAGGCAGTTGAAGAACTAGTGGCTTACAACCTAATCTATCTTTAATCATGTCAACACAACGATAAAAATCAGCACCAGTTCTATCTAATTTATTTACAAAACATATTCTTGGAACTTTATATTTATCTGCTTGTCTCCAAACAGTTTCTGATTGCGGTTCAACACCTGCAACACCATCAAAAACGCAAACAGCACCATCTAAAACCTTAAGAGATCTTTCAACTTCAATTGTAAATACAATATCTGCAAATTTACCTCGACCACCTGTTTGCTTCTTGTAAGTCTCTCTATGATCTGCAGATCGAGTTAGAGATTCTTTATATTCAACCTGAGGTTGACCTTGATTAACTTCAACTTTGAATTCTCTTCTAAGTCTGTCAACAAGTATATCAAGATGAAGTTCACCCATTCCAGAAATAACAGTTTGGCCAGATGCTTCATCAGTTTTTACCTGGAAAGTTGGATCTTCCTCAGCTAATTTACCAAGGGCCATACCAAGTTTGTCAACGTCAGCTTTAGTTTTTGGTTCAACTGCAACACCAATAACTGGGTCCGGAAAGTCCATACTTTCTAAAATTATTGGATCTTTCTCTGACGATAAGGTATCACCTGTTTTAATATCTTTAAAACCAACTGCTGCACCAATATCTCCAGCCTCTATATAATCAATAGCATTTTGCTTATTTGAGTGCATTTGATAGATCCTAGAAATTCTCTCTCTATTTTCAGATCTGTTGTTTAAAATGTAAGAACCTGCATCAAGTCTACCTGAATAAACTCTAAAAAATGCTAATCTTCCAACATATGGATCAGTGGCAATTTTAAATGCAAGAGCAGAAAACGGTTCGGTTGCATTTGGAAGTCTAGAAATTTCCTCATCAGAATCTGGCTTAGTTCCAATTATAGCCTCTTTATCTACTGGTGAAGGTAAGTATCTACAAACAGCATCTAATAAAAATTGTACACCTTTATTTTTAAATGCAGAACCACAGACCATAGGAATTATACTTATTTCTTGAGTTGCTGCTCTAAGCGCATTGTGAACCTCATCCTCAGTGATCGAATCAGGGTCTTCAAAATACTTCTCTAATAGATTTTCATCATATTCAGCAACAGCTTCAATTAATTCACCTCTTAGTCTTTCAGCCTCTTCTTTTAAATCATCTGGTATATCAACAATATCAAATGTAGAACCATAATTTTCATCATGCCATACTATTGCTTGATTTTTTACTAGATCAACAATTCCTTTAAAATCTTCTTCGTCACCTATATTAAGAACAATAGGCACGGCTTTTGAACCTAGTTTTTCAATAACTTGTTTACAAACTCCAAGAAAATTGGAACCTTGTCTATCCATTTTATTAACAAAACCTATTCTAGGAACCTTATAATTGTCTGCTAATCTCCAGTTAGTTTCAGATTGAGGTTCTACTCCATCAACAGCAGAAAATAAAAAAACAAGACCATCTAAAACTCTTAACGACCTGTTTACCTCTACGGTAAAGTCTACATGGCCAGGAGTATCAATTATATTAAAGTGATAAGCCTTAGTATCAGCAATAGATTTACCCTGGTCAGTTGGAAAATTCCAGCTACAAGTTGTTGCAGCAGAAGTTATTGTAATACCTCTTTCCTGTTCTTGCTCCATCCAATCCATTGTTGCTGCACCATCATGAACCTCACCAATTTTATGACTTACACCAGTGTAAAATAAAACTCTTTCAGTTGTAGTAGTTTTACCAGCATCAATGTGAGCAGCAATACCAATATTTCTTGTAAATTTTAAATCTCTTGACATACTGTAATATTAAAATCTGAAATGTGAAAAGGCTTTGTTAGCTTCAGCCATTTTATGTGTATCAACTCTTTTCTTCACAGCAGCTCCTTCTTCTTTTGCTGCCGCTAAAATTTCTTGTGCTAATTTAACAGCCATTGACTTTTCATTTCTCTTTCTTGAAGCAGTAATTAACCACTTCATGGCTATTGATATTTTTCTGTCTGGTCTAATAGGTGAAGGTATTTGAAAAGTTGCACCACCTACTCTACGACTTCTAACCTCTACATGAGGCATAACATTAGAAAGGGCATCTTTCCATAATTCAAGTGAAGTCTTCTCTTCGTCACCCTTTTTACTCTCAACTATTTCTATAGCATCATAAAAAACTTTGTATGCAGTTGATTTTTTACCCTGCAACATAAGATTATTAACAAATCTAGTTACTAGCTGATCGTGAAACTTTGGATCAGGAATTAGTGGTCTTTTTTTAGATTGTTTCTTTCTCATTTAGGGATTATTTTTTTGGTTTTTTTCCTCCATACTTGGATCTTCTTTGAAGTCTCCCTTCTACACCAGCTGTGTCAAGTGCTCCTCTTACAATGTGGTATCTTACACCAGGTAGATCTTTTACTCTTCCTCCACGAACAAGAACAATAGAGTGTTCCTGAAGATTATGACCTTCTCCTGGAATATATGCATTAACCTCTTTACCATTAGTAAGTCTCACTCTTGCAACTTTTCTCATTGCAGAGTTTGGTTTCTTAGGAGTAGTAGTATAAACCCTAGTACAAACACCTCTTTTTTGTGGGGATTTATTAAGGGCTACTGACTTACTCTTCTTTGTTGAGGAAGTCCTACCTTTTCTTACTAATTGCGATATTGTTGGCATACAATAATTTTTATTTTCTGTATTAAAGCGTGCAAATTTAAAATATATTTTGGTTTTAGTAGGTATAAATGCATGTTTTTTTTAAAAAAAAACAATTATAAATCTTAACAAATTACACCTGAGGCAATTAATTGAGTATTATCATATATGGCAACGAATTGGCCGGGAGTGATAGCCGATTGTAATTCTTCAAATTCAACGTATAAAAACTCTGAATGTTTATGAAGGGATATTTTTTGAAGTTTTTGCCTATATCTGATTTTTGCACTAAGCTTTAAATCATGAGAATTTTGATAATTATATTGATCATTAACCCAATTAACTTCAGATAACTTAACTTTTAAAACTTTTTTTAGTAAACCTGGATGTTCTTTTCCTTCACCAACATATATTTCATTTGTTAATGTATTCGTACCTATAATAAATAAAGGTTCTTTGAAGCCACCAATTGCTAAACCTTTTCTTTGACCAATCGTGAAATAGTGTGCACCTTGATGTTGGCCAATAATTTCTCCATCTAGGGTTTTAAAATCTATATGTTTAGATAAATTAGATAATCTCTTATGATTATTAGTTTCATCATAATTTTGATTAAAAACCTTAGAGTTAGCTGAAATCTCTATAACATTTCCAGTTTTTTTCTTCAATTTTTGCTGAAGAAAGTCCGGAAGACTAACTTTTCCAACAAAGCAAAGTCCTTGTGAGTCCTTTTTTTCTGCTGTAACAAGATTATTTTTTTTGGCAATCTCTCTAACCTCAGTTTTTTTTAAATTTCCAATTGGAAATAATATCTTATCTAGGTGTTTTTGATTTAATTGACATAAAAAATATGACTGATCCTTTGTTTCATCAAGGCCAGAATGCAACTGGTAAGAGGAGTTTTTTTGATTATTCCTAATAATTTTACTGTAGTGACCTGTCGCTACATAATCAGCACCCAATGAAAGTGCTATATCCATAAATACATCAAATTTTATTTCTCTATTACATAAAATATCAGGATTTGGAGTGTTTCCTTTTGAATACTCCTCAAACATATAATCAATAATTTTCTCCTTATATTCTTTACTTAAATCTACAGTTTGAAA
>JAQXBP010000016.1:0-4519 GCA_029252345.1 Flavobacteriaceae bacterium
GCAATTATAAAACCACCTATATATAAAAAAACATACTTGTGTCCAAAAGAAGCAGTTGTTTCGGAAAGTCCTAATCCACCGGTTAATGGAAACAAAATAATAGGTAATAAAGCTGTTACGGCTATTGGAATAGCTTCTGTAATCCACCATATTGCAATCCATACAGTTGAAGCAAGAATAGCATTCGCTCTAGGATTTAAACCTTCTGGATTAAAGAAAAATAAAATTAGAATGAATGCTAACGGCCCTGAAATTAAGCCGACCTTTTTAGAATTAGTATACATATTTGAATTATAAATTTAAAATTTTAAAACCATTTAAAAAAAAATAAATAATTTAGAATGTGGAAACTAAAAAGGTTGCTGTAATTGGTGGAGGAGCAGCTGGCTTTTTTGCTGCAATATCAGTAAAAGAAAACCACCCTAACCATCAAGTAACACTTTTTGAAAAAACATCTAAAGTCTTATCTAAAGTAAGAGTATCTGGTGGAGGACGTTGCAATGTTACTCATGACTGCTCTGACATACCAACTCTTTGTGAGGCATATCCTCGCGGAGGTAAAAAACTAAAGTCACTCTTTTATCAGTTTAGTAAATCTGATACTGTAGATTGGTTTGAAACTCGTGGAATACCATTAAAAACAGAAAAAGATGGCAGGATGTTTCCTAAATCTAATAACTCACAAAGTATAATTGATTGTTTAGAAAGTGAAATAGATCGGCTAAAAGTGACTTTAAAACTCGGTCAAACCATTGAGAAAATTGAACAAGATGGAATAGGGTGGAAGTTAAACTTTAAAGATCAGTCAAATAAAAAATTTGACATTGTTATTATAGCAACAGGTGGAAGTCCCAAAATTACCGGTTTTGATTGGTTGAGAAACTTAGATCATAATATTATACCTCCTGTACCTTCATTATTCACTTTTAACATGCCAAATGAACCTATTAAAAAACTTATGGGATTGGTTGTTGAAAATGCGCGAGTTATGATTAAAAACACTAAGATTAAGACTCAAGGCCCTTTACTTATTACTCATTGGGGTATGAGTGGACCTGCAATTCTGAAAGCATCTGCTTTTGGAGCTAGAGACTTAAGTGATCTTGAATACGAGTTTAAAATACAAGTCAATTGGGTTGACGAGACAAATACTGAGTTACTTTTTAAAAAACTACTGGATCTAAGTCAAGTATTTAGTCAAAAGTCAATTGGAAGTCAGAATGTCTTTATTATGCCAAATCGTCTTTGGAACTATTTACTATTCAAAGTTGAAATTCCTTCAGATAAAAAATGGAATGAAATTGGGAAAAAGAAATTTAGGGAATTGGTAAGCATTTTAACACAAGATGAATACCAGGTTTCGGGTAAAACAACTTTTAAAGAAGAATTTGTAACCTGTGGAGGAATTGATTTGAGTGAAATAAATCTTAAAACCATGCAAAGTAAAAAAGCCAATAATCTATATTTTGCAGGTGAGATAATTGATGTTGATGCAATAACTGGAGGTTATAATTTTCAGGCTGCTTGGAGTGGAGGTTATATAGCAGGAAAGTTAGGTAGTTAATATTAATACTTAAGATATAAAAAAACCCCTACCTAAAAGTAAGGGTTTAAATTAATGAGCGGAGAAAGAGGGATTCGAACCCCCGGAGGTATGACCCTCAACAGTTTTCAAGACTGCCGCATTCGACCACTCTGCCATTTCTCCAAATGCAGTTGCAAATATACACGATTTTAGATATAAAAAAATTTTTTAATCTAAGGTGAATCAAAAAATAATTATCTTATTTTTAGTCTTATGCTGTTAGATATAAATTCAATCTTATTACTTGTTGGAATTGGACTTTTTGCTGGTGTTGTAAACACTCTAGCTGGTGGAGGGTCGCTTGTTACTTTACCTGTATTAATTCTGTTTATGGGGCTAGATGAAGCTACTGCTAATGGTACAAATAGATTAATGGTTATATCAGCTGCTCTAGTTGCTAGTTATGGCTACAGAAGTAAGAAAATTGTAACTCATCCATATGGATTATATTTTGGAATAGTAGCTACATTTGGAGCAATAATTGGTGCTAAAATTGCTATTGATATCGATGGAGATACCTTCAAGAGATTTTTGGCAATTATTATGATAACCGTTGGTATTATAATTGTATTTAGATCCAAGTCAATTGCATCTTTAGATCTTCCAGAAAGACTAACAGGCAAATATTTAATAGCAGGATTAATAGGTTTCTTTTTCATCGGTATATATGGAGGATTTCTTCAGGCTGGAGTTGGTATTGTAATAATGCTTTTGCTTACTCAATTAAATAGAATTAACCTTTTAAGAACTAATTCAATTAAAGCTTTCTCTGTTTTTGTTTATTCTATTGCAGCTGTAGTAATTTTTGCATTGGACGGTAAGATATTATGGATGGTAGGTCTTTGGATGGTACTAGGTTCTGTAATAGGAGCATGGCTGTCTAGTAGGTGGTCAGTCAAAAAAGGGGATAAAGTAATAAGAATTACACTTTTAATAATGGTCTCTTACATGGCTGTCAAACTCTGGTTAGATACTTTTAATAGCTAGTATAATCAACTATGCTTAATCCATAACCAGAAAGTCCTACTCGATGTTTCTGTTCTGAGTTGCTTAGAAGATTAACTTTAGAAATGTCCAGATTATGTAAAATTTGAGCACCAATTCCAAAATCTCTAAAATCAATTTTAGGTTTTTCAGAATCTTCAATCATAGAATTAAGTTTTTTTAATATATTTTCAGATGATTGATTTTGATTAATAAAAATAACAGCACCTTTTCCCGCTTTATTAATCTGATCAAAAATTTTATCATATTTTTTTTCATTAGTACCCGACAATATCTTAGTAACGTCGTTATCAGCAACTGATGAATTTATTCTTGTTAAAACAACCTCATCTTTATTCCATTTACCAATTGTTAATGCTATATGGACTTGATCATTATTAGTTTGTTTATAAGCTCTTAATCTATACTCTCCAAAGTTGGTTTTAACTTTTTTATCAAAGTTTTTGCTGATTAAGCTATCGTTATTCATCCTATACGCAACAAGATCTTCAATCGAGACTATTCTTAAATTAAATTTTTCAGCAACTTTTATCAATTCAGGCAATCTAGACATAGAGCCATCATCATTCATTATTTCAACTATAACTCCTGCAGACTTAAAACCTGCAAGACGAGCAAAGTCTATAGCTGCTTCTGTGTGTCCTGTTCGCCTAAGTACACCACCGTTTTTAGCAATTAAAGGAAATATATGTCCAGGTCTTTGAAGGTCCTCAGGTTTTGTATTTTTATCTACCAATGCTTTAACTGTTTTAGATCTATCAGAAGCAGATACTCCTGAAGTTACTCCATTTCCTTTTAAATCAACAGATACGGTAAATGCTGTTTCAAGAGGGTCTGTGTTATTAGGAACCATTTTTTCAAGACTCAGTTTAGAGCATAATTTCTCTGACATTGGAACACATATTAACCCTCTCCCATTTTTTGCCATAAAATTAATCTTTGAGGAATCAATTGTCTCTGCAGCAGTTATGAAATCTCCTTCGTTTTCTCTATTTTCATCATCAACAACAATAATAATTTCACCTTTCTTAACAGCAGAAATTGCATCCTCTATTTTATCTAACTTAATCTTACTCATTTTTTGAATTTAAGTTTATTAATTAATTGTATTGTCTTATCATATAATTTAAAACTAACACCTCTGTCTGCAGATACAATTTTAGTAAGATAAATAGCAAAAGGAGCTATAACAAATGTTGATATCCAGCTTCCTAAAAAAGGACTTATTGTACTATCTTCTGCAGCATTATTTAAAAAAACACCTATATAGTGATAAGTTAAAAATATAACGATTGACAAAACTAGAGGAAGACCTAGTCCTCCCTTCCTGATAATTGCTCCTAATGAAGCTCCTATAAGAAATAAAAAAATGCATGCAAAGACCAAACTATATCTTTCATTAGCTGTAAGCTTATGAAGATTTATAAGTTTTTCCTGTAAGAAAAAAACCTTTTTTTTACCACTTAATTGTCTCAAATAAACATCAATTTCTTCATTGGCCATAGATAAAACACCGTTTATCTCATAGAATTCAGGATCATCTAGTAAATTGAGAAAAGAATTATTTAAATTAAAATCATTTAATACAAATTGATTAGAATTTATATTGGGAAGCTTTCTTAAGGTGTGGCCAATCATAAAAACTTCTCCAAATGATGATTTATCATTTCTATATTTAATTTCTAGAGTATCTGAGTTTTGTTTGAGTTGACTTACTTTTTGCATTCTATATGTTGACCTATAATTCTCTTCATCTAAATTAATATTGTTAAATTCTGAAATATCAATATTTAAGATGTACTCATCAAAGGATGCTCTAGAATGTGGGTATTTTTGTTTTTCAGCAGTAGTAGATGCAATTAACTCTTCATACCTATTTCCATTTCTCAAAATCAATTGAAGATATGATTCGTTTTCATTTCTTACTTC
>JAQXBP010000017.1:0-20073 GCA_029252345.1 Flavobacteriaceae bacterium
AGTAATTATATTTGTTTTTTCATTATTTTTTACGTTTAATGATACAAAATTTCATTTATATTTTTATAATAAATAAATTAGCATTAATAGAAAAATTGTGTAACCTTTACTACTCAAAAAAAAATAATGAAAAAACTAATATTATTACTTCTTTTATTAACTACCTCATGTGTTGGGACACGAGTTATAAATAACAATAATGGCCCAAGCACTCAAATTGATTACTATAATTCAGAGATGACTAAAAAATTAGACTTTCCATTTTCTGATGCAACTATTGTAAACAATATAATCTATGTGGCTGGACAAGTAGGAAATATTCCTGGAACCAATGAATTAGTTCAAGGAGGTATTAAAGAAGAAACAAAACAAACTATGAAAAATATAGAAGGTGTTTTGCTTGCACTTGGTAGCTCAATGGACAAAGTGTTTAAATGCACATGCATGCTGTCTGATATATCTGAATGGGGAGCAATGAGTGAGGAGTACAGAAAATTTTTTAAAAAGAATAAAAAACCATCAAGAAGCGCATTTGCTGGTACAGGTTTAGCACTTGGAGCTAAAGTAGAAATAGAATGCTGGGCAATTAAATAATATTAACGCTTTTGTTTAACCGAAGATTCCGATATTAATTCTGCCAAAAGCTCATCTGCCTTGTCATCTGCTTCTGATCTTTTCTTAGAATCAAATTTTTTGTAGACTGACATAAAATGATTTGCAGTTCTCTTAGAGATCTTTTTGAGTAGAAGAGCCTCGTTAACCCTCCTAAGGAAAATACTTTTTGAATTAATCTGCATTGGTTATAGTTACTTAAATTTAATAAAAAAACTTAATTATTATACCTTTTTAAAATTAATTTACAAAAGCATAATGTGAAATCTGAAGAGATAGGTAACATTTGAGATTTATTGCTAGAACCTAACTATATGAATAAAAGTAAATTAAGATTTAATTAAATATTGAAACTTAAGAAATATCTGAGTTTTATTGACCCTATAATGAGGTGAATTATAATCTTGAAATGCATCAATATAATTCTGATTTCCTCCAAAATAGAATATAGTGTCGGGATTAGGTCTCCACGAAATAAGTGGTTGAAAGAAAAATTGCTCAGAAAAATCATTGTACTCAGAAATAAATCTTAGATCAAACTCATTAGTAAACTGATACCTTAGATCTAACCTAGTTATAAAACCCTTAAAAAAGTATTCATTTGAAGTCAGCTTTTTTATGGAAGAATAATTTATTGAAGGTTTTACTCTAAAATTGTCAGTTATTGTAAGTTCTGATGAAAAATTAATGTTATTTGTCATACCTAGTTTACCCTCCCTGTAAGCAATATCTTTTCCAAATTTATAGAACATACTAAAGTTTATAAAATTTGATGGACGTGAGCTTACACGAAGCCAATGATTAATAAAATCTTTGAACTGAAAATCAAGATGTGATTTTAAAAAATTATATTCATAATTATACAATACGTCTGTGTTTGCAATTGTCTTAAAATTCAAATATCCTTGAAAATTAGATCTTGCTAGTTCATCAAAATGATTAAGTTCAAAGTCATGTCTTAAACTTATTCTATAATTTTTAATAATTTTTTTATCAGGAAACTGATGAAAACTATGCCATAATGTATACTTTCTAAGATTATTTGTTGTAATAAATCCTAAATCAGATCTGAAACCGTCAGATAAATTGGTATACTCAATATATGAACGCCAAGTTTCAGTTTCTCTTCTAATTTGTGCAAAAAAGGCAGTTCCATTTAATTTTTCACCATCTAAAGCAACCGTATATTTTCCAAATTTTTTGTCACTATCAATCCAATCAGAATCGGGTTCCTTATTTGAATTCACAAAGAATTCAAATTCAAATTTCCAAATATTAGAAAATTTAAACAACCCATCAATGCCAAATAAATTTCCATAAGCATCGCCCTCATAGAACCTGTTTGAGGCTAATAAACCTAATTGGGAATTAGAATTTATGAAATTTTGATATCTCAATATATTGCTAAAGCTTTTACCACCAACTCCTGAAAATGACTCAAATTGAGTTGGAACTATGTATGGAGTTTCATCATCAAAGGCAGACAAAACATAAAGTCGAGACTTTCTACCTTGATTTAAAATCTTAGATGCAAAAGAAGGATTGTTAATTGATCTTGAATAAAAAACATCTAAAGAGTAATCCATAACATCACTCCCTTTATTAAAAAAAGGTCTTTGCTCAGGATAATTTATTGCAGTTGGAGAGTTAACATCAATTTTGGTTGCATCTGCTTCAACTTGAGAGAAATCTGGGTTGATTGTACCCTCAATTAATAAATTTTTATTTAACTCAAAATTAAAGCCAATACCGTAATTGTATTTTGGTGATGAATAATTTATATCATCATCATAATTCAATCTTTCACCAGAAATATTAGAAGATACATAGGGCAAGAAGTTTAATCCTTTTTCAATTTTAATATCCCTCATAACTATTGTATGATCCATTTGGCATAATTGACATGTATTTTCTCGATTTTGCTTACTACTAAAAACACGTGCTCTAGCTCCTTGTTTGTTTATATCCCTATAGTATGTTGCCAGTTTTATTTTCCATTCTTGATCAATTCCATTAGGAAAAGGTATTTCAGCAAAAGGAATTATGAATTCAACTTCATAACCAAAGTCTGTAATTCTTCCCAAAGATTCAAAATCAAAATTTCTAGAAAAACCCCAGCCAGAACCTTGTCCTGTATATGAAGTACCTTCAACCCTAACTCCATCTGATTGACTTCCATAAAGATTCGAAGTAAAACCTAGATTATTCCTAGCATCTCCATATGTGTCAAGGTTAATCATTACTATATCATCTTGATAAAGTGAAGGGTTGTCTCTTGAATGAATAGATGCAGTTACGTTGTCTTTATAAGATCTAAAACCTACATAAAGAAAAGTGTCAGAGTATTTTAAATATCCTATTGTCTTGTAAGAAGGGGGATCATTATAACCAGGATCATGTTCATATTTAACATCTAATTCGATAGCATTATTTAGCTCAGATTCTGAAAGAATTCCATCTAATTTAAATTCAGATTTTTCTGATTTTGACAAGTTTAAAATTTCTGTCTGAGAAAAACTTATAAAAGACGAAAATAAGAGAAATATTAGCGTGTTTCTTTTGAACATGAAAAATAAACTTAAGCAGATATTCTATAAAATAAAAATATTAATTCTTTAACCATAAAAACAATCTGAAATTAATTTTTACTAAGACTTTATTAAGTACTGGAATTTCATGAATAATTGTGATTTATTAACTCTGTAGTTTGGAGAGTTATAATCAATAAATTCATCTACAAAGTTTTGATTTCCTCCAAAATAAAATATTGTATCAGGGTTTGGCCTCCATGATATTAGGGGCTGGGTAAAAAATTGATCAGAAAATTCATTGTACTCAGATATAACTCTAAAGTCTAAAGAACTGGTAAACTGGTATCTAATATCAAGCCTTGCGATATAGCCATCAAAAAAATATTCATCAGAATCTAATTTTTGTAATCTTGAAAAGTTAATGGAAGGTTTAATTCGTAAATTATCATTAAGAGTAATCTCAACTGAGGTGTTAAAAGAGAAACGCTCACCCAACTCTGGTATTTCCTCACGATATGCTATTTCATTTCCTGTACCAAATCCACCTTGAATATTCATGAAATCAAAAGGTTTTGATGAAATTCTTACATAATGACTCGTAAAGTTTTCAAATTCTGAAACTAAGTGAGTGTCATAAAAAGCGTGTTCATAATTATAAAATATGTCTGTATTTAGAATTGTAAGAACAGTAAAATATGCTTCAAAAGCTGACCTTTTTAATTTATTGGAGTAACTATACTCTCTATCATATCTTGCGCTAATTCTATAATTTTTAAGATACTTCTTGTCAGGATACTTATAGTACCCGTGCCATAATTCATATTTCTTTAGATCATTTTGAACAATAAACCCATTATCAGCTCTAAAAGTTGGAGAAATTCCAGTGTATCTTAAAAATGACCTCCAGTTTTGAGTATCTCTTCTAAGTTCACTATATAAAGCATTTCCACTGAAACTTTCTCCGTCAAGATTTACTGTATAATCACCAAATTTTTTATCAGAGTCTATCCAGTCTGCGACAGGCTCCTTATTTGAGTTTTTAAAATATTCTAGTTCAAATTTCCAGCCACCTGAAAACTTAAAAAGCGCATCCAATCCAAATAAATTTCCATAGGCATCTCCATTATACAGCCTATTTGTTGCAAGTGCTCCAATTTGAATATTTGGATTTAAAATATTTTGATACCTGAGTACATTATTAAAACTTCTTCCGCCAACTCCTGAGAACGATTCAAATTGGGTTGGCACTACGTATGGAGAATCTTGATCTATAGCAGTAAGCATATAAATTCTTGATTTTCTGCCTTGATTCAAAACTTTAGATGCAAACGAGGGATTATTTATTGATCTAGAATAATATACATCCATTGTATAATCCATAACATCTATCCCTCTGGTAAAAAAAGGTCTTCTTTCTGGATAATTAATTGCAGTGGGAGAATTAATATCAATCTTTGTTACATCTGCCTCAACTTGAGAAAAATCTGGATTTAAGGTTGCCTCTAAAGATAAATTTTTATTGATCTCGAGATTTACTCCAATTCCGTAATTTACCTCTGGATTTGAGTAATTTATTCGATCATAAAACTTCTCTCTTTCACCTGATAAATTAGAGCTTACATAAGGTAAGAAATCTAAGTTCTTCTTATAGCTTATGTCATTCATTACTATCGTATGGTCAATCTGACACAGCTTGCAAGAACTATCATTATCAAGTTTACTACTATAAGATCGTACGGTTGATCCTTGTTTTATTTCATCTCTATAACCTGTGCTAAGTTTAAGTTTCCATTTTTGATCTTTACCGTTAGGAAAAGGGATGGATGAAAAAGGTATAATGACTTCAACTTCATATCCAAAATCTGTAAGTCTTCCCAGTGATTCCCAATTAAAATTTGGATCAAGACTCCAACCGCTACTTTGGCTTCCAAATCCAGATGATTCAACTCTAACACCGTCACTTTGACTTCCATAAATATTTGCACTAAAACCAAGATTATTTCTAGCATCCCCATATGTGTCAATATGAATATTCACATAATCTTCTGAGAATAAGGAAAAATTATCTCTTGAAAGTATTGATGCAGTAACTTCATCTCTGTAAGCTTTAAATGCTATGTATACAAATTCTTCAGAATAGTTAACATATCCTGTTGTTTTGTATGATGGCACAGTGTTGTAACCTGGAGTGTGTTCATAAATAATCTCAATAGGAAAAGCATTTTTCAATTCTGATTCAGATAGAATTCCATCAAGTTTGAATTCAGAATCAGAGGTCTTGATAAGCTTTAGTACTTGATTTTGAGAGTAACTAGAAAAACTTAACATCAGAAGTACTATTATTAAGATATTTTTCATAACAGATTATTAGACCGAAATAATTATTTAAAGTTTAAATTATTATTTGAGGGCAAATTTATATTTAATAATTAGAAAACAGCATTATGAAAAATCTTTAACTTTTATTTATACCCAAAGAATTTCTTGATATTGTTGGAATATCTTATCCAAATTGCAGCCATACTCCAAAGAGAACCTAAAGGTATCCACCAAAGTGCGATAACAATAGCGTAGAACTCTTTTTTATCAGCACTTTTAACCTTTTTTTTAAGACTACTGTAACTTAGTTTTTTCATTCAATCATCTAATATAGTTTGATGATTTTTAAATTAAAAGAAAGCTTTTGATTAATCTCTATGAAATAGACATTTCTTTTACCGCTCCTATAAAATGGTCTAACTCTTTTGTTGTTGTAAAAATATTTGGACTAATTCTACAGCCTTTAACATTTGCATAATCTATTGCAACAGTAAATATTTTATACTTTTTAAATAGTGTTTTAGCCATGTCAGATGGTGACATATTTGTAAGTCCTACGTTCGCAATTCCACAGCTTCGGTGATTGTCTTCTGGAGTATTAACAATTACATTCTTAAAACCTCTAAGTTTATCAGACCAATATCTTTGTAGAAATCTCATTCTTTCTTCTTTCTTTCTCATTCCAATCCATTTTATGTAATCAATGGAATTTGATATTGCTAAATCTGTATGAACTGGATGAGTTCCTATATGATTTAATCTTTTTATATCATTTTTGTTTGTGTTTCCATTTGCTAATAAAGGCCATATTTTATGAGTGTTATTTTTATTTATGTAAAGGAGGCCTGCTCCTAGTGGAGTTGCAAGCCACTTATGAAGGCTAGATCCATAATAATCACAATTAAATTCATCAATTGAAAAATCAAAATGCCCTACACAATGAGCTCCATCAACCATGACTTCAACACCATAATTGTGTGCCATTTCACATATTTTCTTAACAGGAAGAATCTGGCCAGTAATATTTATCATATGACAAATCATGATAAGCTTTGTATTACTTGTTATTTGACTTTCATATAATGAGACAATCTCTTGATCATTCTTGGGATGATTGGGAACGGAAACAATTTTATTTACAGTACCATATCTATCTGAAACCTGTTCAAACATCTCTTTCATTGTCCCGTAGTCTTGTTTAGCATAAATTGCCTCATCACCTTTTTTCCATGGAAAACCAGAAATTATTAGGTCCAGAGATTCAGTAGCATTTCTTGTAATTCCTAGTTGATCTGGTGTAGAACCTACTAGCTCTGCTAACTCACTTATAACTCTATCTTTATTTTTTTTAAGCTCATATCTCATATAGTGAGACCCCTCAATATTAACATGTTTAACATGATTAATAAAGTGTTCCAAAACAGGATTAGGGATAATATTATAATAACCACTCTCGAGATTTATGTAATCATCTTTTAGAGTATAATGTGACCTTATAGTTTTCCATAATAGTTCGTCATCATCAATGATTGGAAGTTTGTCAGATATTTGCTTGATTTTACTAAGCTCATTAGCTGAAACTAATGGTGAAAAAGAAAGTGCACCAAGCGTCTTTATAAAATTTCTCTTATCCATTTTATTGTTAATTTTACTTCAATTTAATAAAAATGTTCAAAGAAGTAAGTTTTTATCTATTGATTTTCATGCTGTTAAGTGGCTGTTCTAAGTCAGAAAATGAAAATTGTAAATCTGAAAAAAAAAATATTGCATGTACAAAAGAATATATGCCAGTATGTGGATGTGATGGTATTACATATTCCAATAAATGTGTAGCTAAATCAGAGGGAGTAAATTCATGGAGTAATGGTGCTTGTAATAATTAATTTTCTCTAAATTAGTATCAAAACCTATTAAATTGAACTTAGAAAATTATTCAGATAACTTCTTTGAAGTTAATCATATAAACGGCTTTTTGCCAAAAAATAGTCCGCTCGCAGTTCTTCCAAAAAAATATAATGAACTTCAAGTTTTAATTGATGAAATGCCAATTAAAAAAGATGACGGAACAGATGGTTTGCTGTCAAGAAGAGGTGAAATTGAAAAAGGAGTAAGTACTCTATCTAATTTTAAAAACCTTGTAGAGGGTGAGGAAGATATTTTAATAATTCAAGCCTTATTTAGAGCATATGCTTTTCTTAGCAGTGCTTATTTATTAGCTCCTGCTCACTTTAACTATATTGATACAAAAAAATATGGTCAAGCTCATAAAATATTACCATCTCAAATTGCTGAACCTTTTGTAATTGTTAGTAAGAAGCTTGATGTTTACCCTTTTATGGATTACCATTACGCATATTCACTGGGTAACTTTGTTAAAATAGATAACTCTAAAGGATATGAATGGGAAAATCTTGCTATGGCAGCAAAATTTTCTGGAATGGATGATGAAAGAGGTTTCATAATGCTTCATGTCGATATAAATCAACATTCTCCAGAATTAATTGGGAGTATACTTGATTATCTTAAAGCAGATGAAGATAAAAGTGTAAATCTATCTCTTTCAAAATGTCTTTCTGCAATGAAAAAAATAAATGAGAGAAGACAAATCATGTGGCAGGCATCAAGATGGAAACATTATAATGATTTCAGAGTTTTTATAATGGGTATTAAAGGAAATGATGAAATTTTTGGTGATGGAGTTATTTATGAAGGAGTATCTGATAAACCTGTTCAATATAGAGGTCAAACTGGTGCTCAGGATAATATAATTCCTACAGCCGATATTTTTACTGGAGTTATTGGATACTATCCAACTAATGATCTTACAAAATATCTTCTTGATTTAAGATCTTACAGGCCAAAATGTATTCAAAATTTCCTGTCTGATATTAAAGATGAAATGGGCAATAACAGATTGTTTAATAATTTGAAAGAGTCAGAAAATGAGGAAGGGTTCTGCTTACTACTTCAAATACTTGATGAGATTTATTACTTTAGAAATGGTCACTGGCAGTTTGTACAGAAATATATAATGGCTAATACTAAATATGCTAAAGCAACCGGTGGAACTCCTATTATTTCTTGGATTCCAAATCAAATTACAGCAGTTCTTAATTATATGTCAGATGTTATAGATCTAATTCCAGAAGGAACAAAACATCTTAATAAATCTTCATATTTAGATAGTATAAATAAGAAAAAAGATTTACTTAATAAACAGTTACAATTACTTCACGGCGATAACTACAATGCTGACGAAGTATTTTCTCTCAATAAGAAAATGAATCTTAATGATGATTAATTAAAATCTTCAAAACCTTGTTTGTATTAAAAATTATTCAGTACTTTGCATTACATAGTACCTAGAATATATGAGTACAAATAATTTTAAAACACAAATTCGAAAAGGGTTGATTGAATTTTGTGTTCTTCAAATTATCTCAAGGGGTGAAGTCTACACAACTGATATAATTTTAGAACTTCAAAAATCAGAAATGATAGTTGTAGAAGGTACTCTTTACCCTCTGCTTAATAGACTGAAATCATCAAATTATGTTAATTACTCATGGAAAGAATCAAAACAAGGACCTCCAAGAAAGTATTATGTTTTAACAAAAGAGGGAGTCAATCACTTAAAAGAACTTCATCTATCATGGCTAGAAGTTGACAAGGCGGTTAAAAAAATAATAAATACAAAAAAATGATGAAAAATATATTTTTGATTTTATCTATTCTGTTCATTTCAAATACTCAATCACAAGAGATTGATAGAGATAATCTTCTAGGGGAATGGGAATTTATACTAGATATAAAAGATGTGATAAAAAACTCAGATGAATTAAACAGATTTGAAAAATTAGCTGCAAGAACTTTTTCTGGAGTTATTCAGAAAGCCCTAGATAATACAGAAATATTAATTGATTTTAATAAAAATAATACTGCTGCAATAGTAATAACTAGAGATGAGAAAACAGAAAGCAAAGTAGTTTTTAATTGGAAAATAGATGATAACGGTTATTTAATATTAGATGAAACAGATGAACAAAATGAAATTCAATTAGGCGATACTGCATATTGGGTCTTTGATGATGATAAATTAGTTCCTTATGATTTAAAGGCAAATATTAACGAGGGAATATTATTGATTAAAGTAAAATAAAATGAAAAAGACACTAAATATAAATATTGGAAGCAGGGTTTTTAATATCGATGAGGATGCTTATGATTTACTTTCTAAGTATTTAGAATCAATTAAAAAATATTTTAAGAAAATAAAAATAGATCAAGAAATATTTGAAGATATTGAAAACCGTATTTCAGAAAAATTTAGCTCAACATTAAACCAAAGACAGTCTTTAAATATTGATGACGTAAATAACATTATTAAAGAGATGGGAACTCTCGAGGATTTTCAGGAAGCATATAATGACTTTGAAACAAATGAACCTAAAAGTGAGGGACAAGAATCAAATACTAAAGAAAATAAAAAAAGAATATACAGAAATTCAACTGACAAAGTGATAGGTGGTGTTGCTTCAGGGCTAGCAAATTACTTTAGTCTAGATCCAATTATTTTTAGATTACTTTTTATTGCTTCTATTTTTACTGGCTTTGGGGTTATTGCTTATTTGATTTTTTGGATTGGAATACCTTCAAATGAAAGCGGAAAAATTAATGAAAATAAAAGACTTTACAGGGACGGAGACAACAAAATATTAGGAGGGGTTGCATATGGATTAGGGAATTATTTTGGAATAGATCCTGCAATTATTAGAATACTTTTTATAGTATCTATTTTTATTGGAGGTTCAGGAATAATAGCATACTTTATTCTATGGGTGTCAATTCCTGAAGCAAAAACTGTTGGTGAAAAAATGAATATGAAAGGGTATCCACTTACTCTTGAAAATATTGAAAAATTTATTAAGGAAAAGCTTCCTCAAAATGATGGCAAGGAAAACATTTTTGTTAAAATTATTTTATTTCCTTTTAGAGTAATAGGTCCAATATTTTTAGGAATTTTAGCATTAATTATTCCTATTTTAAGAATATTATTCGGCTTTATCTTTTTTGTATTTTCTATTGTAATTATTGTTTTTTTATTAGTTTTTTCATTGGCAGCTTTAAAATTAATTAATTATCAAGAATTTGTCATTGGCAGCTTTGACGGTGTATTTATAAGTGGTATAGATTTATCATCTATAGTGGGCGAATTACCATTTTATCAGCAATTATCAGTTATCTCATTACTTATAGTAGCACTATTATTCGTTATAATGATTATTTCTAAAGTATTATTCAACATAAAAAATAATTCTTCTGGTAGATTAATTGGCTTATTCTTTATTGGTATTATTTTATTCATTTTTAACCTTATGGTTCTTGGTAATACGATTGATGAATGGGAAAAAAACGGACAAATTGATGAATGGATAGATGAAGGCAAGATAATAATTGAAGATGGTGATTACCAAGTACTACATTGGAAGAAGAGATATCATAGGTACTAAATTTCTTTTATTTTACTAATTTAGCGCCCATTATGCCTCGTATTTTACTTTTTATTTTCCTAATAATTCAAAACTTAGCTTATTCTCAAAAAGAATTTAATCTAATCAAATCATCCGAAAATACTATAGTTTTAGACGGTATTATTTCTGAAGATGAAAAAAGAAATTCAAAAATTGCAACAATTGACTTCGAACAAGAACCTGGAGATAATATTCCTACTAAACTAGAGTCTGAAGTTTATATTACATATACTGACACCTTCATTTATTTTGGAGTGAAAGCTTATGGTAACCCCGAGAATATTAGAGGACAAATAAAACCCAGAGATCAAGCAGATTATGCAAATGAAGATATGATCTTTATAAGAATTGATCCTTTTGGTGACTCAAGATCAAATTATATTTTAGGATCAAATGCATTTGGAAGCCAAGTTGACCTTCGAGTTAAAAATGCTACGAGTGAGGAAGACTCTTTTGATTCATCATATAATGCTGTTTTTGAAACTAAGAGCTCTGTAGTAGATGATGGATATATTTTAGAGTTTAAAGTTCCCATTAATTCTCTTCCGTATCCTCCTGGCAAAAATCAAAGATGGAATTTTAATATATCTAGGGTTTTTACTCTTAATGGAACTTTTTACAGAAGTCAAACTCAGCCATATGACAGGTCTGATCCTTGCTGGGTGTGTCAAGTTACAGATAAACTAATTATGAATGATATAGTATACAAAGGGAAGACTGAACTATTGCCTTACATTTCATCAAACATATCTGGCCAAAGACAAACAAGGTATGACGATCCTATTGAATATGGAAAAATTAAAGGTGATGTTGGAATTGGTCTCAACTATGATTTTTCTCCATCATCTTCTATTGAAGCGACAATAAACCCTGACTTCTCTCAAATTGAAGCTGATAGGACACAAATAGATATTAACTCTTCTTTTGCTCTAGATTACCCTGAGTTAAGACCTTTTTTTAATAAAGGAATGGATTTACTAAAGTTTATGGATAGAGGATTTTATTCAAGGACAATTAACTCCCCTAGCTTTTCTTCAAAATTTGTTAATCTTGGAAAAAATTCAGGGACAATTCTTTTAAGTGCTGTAGATGAAGTATCCCCTTATTTGGTTGGAGGGGAAGATAAATCATATAGTGGAAGTGGGGGCATTAGTTATGTAAATTCATTTCGCCATCAGAGATTAATTAATGATGTATCTAAATATGGAATATTTACTACAAACAGATACTATAAAGAAGGTGGTTATGGAAATCTAATTGGAATTGACGGGTTATTCACATTTAACACAATATGGAGATTTCAATTTGAATTTTCTAAAAATTTTAATAAAGAGCCTGTTACTAATTGGATTGAAAGTGAGGAAACGTTTTTAGATAAAACAGTAAAATTAGATGGAGAAGAATTTAAAGGAAGCGCAAGTTACATAAGACTATCTAGAAATACAGAGCATTGGAATACTAATATATTTTATAAAGGAATATCTCCAGGTTTTAGAGCAGATGTTGGGTTTGTCCCGAGAATTAACAGAAGACTAGTCTCTATTTATCATGGCTATGAGGCTTTTTATGATAAAAAATATCTCAAAGAATTTTCTACAAGTTTAAGAGGAGATATAAACTATAATTATGATAATAAATTAAAGGCTAAAAATTTTGATTTTAATATCAGCATTAAAACATTTGGGAAAACTGAAATTGCATATGTGTATGAATATAATTTAATTCGAAATTATCTAAATATTGATTTTAAAAATTATGGAACATCAGGTATAGGAATCACTGGATTTCCAACTGAAAATTTGACCTTTCTTTTTGAAAGTAGGATTGGTAAAGAAATTGCATTTAATGAAGATGTTCCAAAAATAGGAAGACAGGAAAATATATTTCTATCTCTATCTTATAAGGTTGGAAACAACATAAACTTAAATTCATCAATTAACTATTCAAGATTAGAAAATTTGGACAATAAGAAGGCAATTTACGATGGATATATATCTAGATTTTCTTTTAGATATCAATTTAATAATGACTTAAGCTTAAGGCTAGTTTCCGAGTATAATAAATTTAATGACACTTTTCTTTTTCAGCCTCTGTTAAAATGGAATCCAAATCCATCAACAATTTTTTATATTGGTGGGATTCAAAATTCAATTAATAGTTTTGATTTAGATCCAGAGGATTTTGATCCTTTTAGAGTAAATAGATCTCAATTTTTTCTTAAATTTCAGTACTTGATTGGAATATAAAATTTAGTATATTTAAACATGAAAAATAAATTACTACTGCTCGCTTTAACATTAACATTTTCTTCTTGTGGAATTTTTAAAACAACAAATGCACCCAAAGTATCTAGTGTTGAAGTTGAAGAAGTAAAGGAAATTGATTCAACTGCTAAATTCATTGGTAAATATGATATTACTGTATTTGGAGTACCTGATGTTGGTGAATTAGAATTAATTATGAATGTTACAAGGGGTGATGGTAATGAGCTAAAAACTGAAATTGAAGAAGGAGAACAAGAATCTGGACTTGATGTTTTAAAAACTGAAATTGAAGAAGATATATTATATGTTGATGTATATGTAGATGGTTATGGCATAAATGTCTCTTTTGAAATTTATGTTGATGGAAATACAGTTACAGGATATCTAGCTGATATGTTTGAACTTGAGGGGACTATTACAAAATATGTAAAATTAAAATAGTTATTGAGTTACTTCGTACTCAAATTCCCATAGAGGATTATCAAGTTTATTAATTATATAATTTAATGTTAGCTCTTCCCCAGAAGAAATACCTTTTTCTGCTACTATTCTTATATGTTTTATATCACCAATAGATTCATGTGATTCTGAAACAATAGCTTTACAGTTTGGCATTTCATGATGATTAATAAATGCTCCTAATGGAAGTCTTATATAATTATCTGGAAATCTTTCATCATAAACATGAGATATTCCAAGATCAGTGTTTGCCTTAATATCTTTAGTGGCAAAAACTCCTAGTCCTTCAATTTTACTTTCCTTTATTGTAATGGAATCTGGAAGTGGTCTCCACTCTTTCTGCTCTTTCATATTGTCAATTTTAGTGAATTTTTAAATCAAAGTCAAGTATTAATGATTTTCTTAAACCAGTTATTTCATAATGTATAAATAATTATTTACACATTAACTACAATCAATTTCATATTCTTGCCAAACTTTATCTGGAGTAATGTTTGGAAAATAATAACATTTTTTTGAGCCATCTGGAAAATTAACATATTTGTAGAATGCAGAAGGAACATGGGCTCCAGTTTCAAGAATTATATGATCTGTATTAAATTCTATATATATTTCAATATCAATATCTCCTTGTTCATCAGCCCATTCTCTTACTTGTTCCTCTAAATCAACCCATGTACCTCTGTTTAAATCATCGAATTGAAGCGCAGCATTTAAATAGGTGAATGTTGAATATAAATTTTCGTATGAATCATTAAAAGATCCTGCTGGAGCCATATGTCCTTTGTCCCATCTGTTTGAATAATAATCATTATTATCAGATGTATATATTGAATCAACAGTATAAAAATTCATGCCATCTCTATCAGCATTTTTAACAATATTCCCCCTTACTGTGTATTTAATCCAATTAGGTTGCTCATAAATTTCATTATAAGATATTTCAAAAATATTAGTAGATACTAAAAGCGAATCTATCCTGTCCCTAGTTAAAGCAACAGTAACTTTATCCTCAGAAGGCAAAGTATTAGAAACATTTTTAGTTTCCTTTTGACAAGATCCAAGTAAAAACAAAGAAATTAATATATATATCTTCACTACTATTTTACTAATTTCCTCATTAATCCTTCTTGTGCAACTGAAGCAATCATTGTGCCGTCTTTCTTAAAAATGCTCCCTTTAGCAAAACCTCTAGAATTTGATGCACTTGGACTCTCCATATCATAAAGAAGCCATTCATTTATTGAAAAGTCTCTGTGGAACCATAACGCATGATCTAAGCTTGCATAATAGGCCTTTGTTTTTGTAATTTCTTTTCTATGTGGTAAAGAAGCTGTAGCAAGAAGCTGATAGTCACTTACAAATGCTAAAAGTTGATGATGAAAGGGAAGTGGCAAATCAATTTTATCTTTTAACCTGAACCAACAATGATTTAATGGAAGTGTATTTTCTTTTTGTAAAAAAGTATGAGTTCCTACAGGCTTAAATTCAAAAACTTCTGGATGTGACTGTCTTAACTGTTGATATCTCTCAGGAGTTAAATCTTTATGATCTTCTGCTTGCTGAATATCTGTAAGCAGCAGTTCGGGAGTTAATACATTTGGCTTTTTTATTTGGTGATTAAAACCTATTTCTTTTTTTTGAAAAGAAGCTGCCATATTAAAAATTGCTCTATTTTTCTGAAAAGCTACCACCCTTCTAGTTGTAAAACTTCCACCATTCCTGATTTTATCTACTTCATATGTTACAGGTTCATCAAGATTACCAGGCAATATAAAATAAGCATGCATAGAGTGAGCAATCCTATCATCAGGCACAGTTTGATATGCGGCATGAAGTGATTGACTTAACGTTTGCCCTCCAAAGACTGTTCCCCAGGAAGTATGATAATTTTGACCCTCAAATTTATTATCGTCAAGCTTTTTTAAATTTATAATTGAAAGTATTTCTTCTAAATTCATTAAAAATTATTTATTGTTACGAATTGTCCAAACTTCATTGATAGGATTTCCCTTGCTACTTAAACCACTATGATACCAATCCTTGTTTTTAACTTCATAGTTAAAATCAAGTTCAGCTCCAACCCTAGAATCATCTCTTGAGAAATATTGAATAATTTCAATATACTTTCCATCTAATGTTTCATACTCTCCTCCTCCGCTTCCAGAAAACTTAAATGTTTCTGTATTAAAGGCAATCCATTGAAAAAATCCATCAATTAATATTTTCATTGTTTTCCTAGGCAAATCTGTATTTCTTGTTCGGAATTCTCCATTATTATACCTTCCAGACATAACCCATTTTCCTTTAAGTATATCGTTTTCTTTAGAGATATTCTTCCATTTAGAAGCCTTTGTAATACTTAGTGTCTTTATACTGTCTTGATCATAATTAGAATTAAATTCCAAGTTAATTTCATACACTCCTTCATTAAGCTGATAATACCCTCCTTGTGTTGATATAAAATTTCCAGAATCTGATTTAAATTTTGATATTACTATATATTCATTATCTAAAATAACTCTTGATATATCTTCTTCATTATCAATATGATAGACTTGCGAAAAATTAAAAGAAGGATACATAAGAAAGACTAATATTAGTATTAGTTTTTTACATAAACCTTGGAAACCCTTAATAAACATGGACATTATGATATAAATTTAGTAAACAATGATTATCTTTAGTACTCAATTTAATATAATTTTAATGAATAAAATATTAGCTACGGCATTTCTAGCTCTAACTTTTAATGCTACAAATGCACAAGAAATAAATATTGTAGAGTATGATCTTGAAAATGGACTTCATATTATTCTGCATCAAGATAATTCTGCTCCTGTAATATCAACAGTTTTACAGTATCATGTAGGATCAAAAGATGAAGATGAAGGCATAAAAGGATTCGCTCATTTATTTGAACATATGCTTGGTCAAGAAACCAAAAATATGGATTCTGGTGATTGGTTTAAAATTTACCGTTCAAGAGGTGGGAGCGGTAATGCTTCAACTAGCGTTGATTTAACTTCGTATTATGTTACTCTTCCGTCAAACAGTCTTGAGCTTGCACTATGGAGATATTCAGAAATAATGTTGCATCCAGTAATTGATCAAAAAACAATTGATGTTCAAAGAGAGGCCGTTAAAGAAGAAAAGAGACAAAGAGATAATCAACCATACGCTAGGTTTTATCAGTATCTTAAGGAGAACTTGTTCGAATCACACCCATATACTTATCCATTAATTGGATTTATAGAAGATTTAGACAACTCATCATTAGAAGACTTCTTAAACTTTAAAGAAAAGTTTTATGCACCTAGTAATGCTGTGTTTGTTATAGCAGGAGACATAGATATTGATGAGACTAAAGATTTAGTCAATAAGTATTTTAGCGAAATTCCTAATAAAGGGGATAAGCCAACAAAAAATTATCCATCAGAGGAGTTGTTTACAGAAAAGCGAGTTAAAGAATATGATCCAAACATTCAAATTCCTGCTCTTTTTTATGCATTTAGAACACCTGCAGAAACAGATAGAGATTCTTCAACACTAAATTATATATCTACTTATCTAAGTGGAGGTGAAAGCTCTGTGCTTTATAAAAAATTAGTTGACGAAAAAGAGATGGCTTTAGCTGTTCAAACTTTCAATATCGAACAAGAAGACTATAGCCTGTTTGCAATATTGATTCTTCCGCAAGGAGAGACTAGTTTTGAGGATTTGATAAGTGAGATTGAAGTTGAAATAGACAAAATTCAAAAAGAAGTTATATCTGAAAAAGATTATCAAAAAATTCAAAATAATTTAGAGAATGTATATGTTTCTTCTTTAGGTTCAGTTAGCGGAATTAGTCAAAGCTTAGCCAGCTATCATAACATTCACGGTGATGCATCGATGATAAATAAAATCTCAGAAATTTTTAGATCAATTTCAAGAGAAGAAATTAAAAATGCTGCTAATAAGTACTTAAATAAAAGTCAAAGATTAATAATGGAATATCTTCCTGAAACTAAAGAATAAAAAATGAAAAAAAAATTAAAAATATTAGTTATGATTGGGTTGTGTAAAAAAGTTATCGTTTTATCCATGCTAATCTTATCAACTTCTTTAATTGGACAAATTGACAGAAGTATGCCTGAAGCTGGTCCAGCTCCAGAGATTGAATTTAAAGAACCTTATACCACAAAACTGTCAAACAATCTTACGCTTATGGTTGTTGTAAATGACAAGTTACCAACTGCTTCTGCAACACTAATTATTGACAACCCTCCTATTTTAGAGGGTAATAAATCAGGAGTGAAAAATCTTGTTACCACAAATATGGGTAAGGGAAATAAATTTCAAAGCAAAGATGAGTTTATAGAGGAAAAAGATTTTATGGGATCCTTTATAAGCTATAATTCTAGTGGTGGTTCAATATCTTCGCTATCAAGATACTTTGAAAGAACAATAACTATGTTTGCACAAGGAGCATTATATCCTGTCTTTTCAGAAGAAGAATTTGAAAAGGAGAAAACAAAGTTAACTGAAGCATTAAAAATTGATGAAAAAAATGCTGCTTCAATTGCAAGAAGAGTTGAAAATATAGTTGCTTATAAAAAAAATCATCCAAGATCTGAATACACTACTGAAGCATCAGTCTCAAGCTTAAATATTGCTGACATTGAGAACTTTTACAAGAGTTATTTCAAACCAAATAATGCATATCTTGTTGTTATAGGAGATGTAAATTTAGAGGAGACTATAGCTCTAACAAAAAAATTGTTTGAAGACTGGAAGTATTCTAATGAATTAGATAAAAAGTTTGGTAAAGGTTCAATTAATGCTTTTGTAGATCCTGAAGTTTCAGAAAAAACAACTATTCATGTTGTAGATGTTCCAAATTCAGCAAACATTGAAATAAGTTTTCAAAATATAATTGATAGAAAAACTTCAGATGCTGATTATTTTTCAGGAACAGTTGCAAATAGAGTGTTAGGTGCAGGTCCAGAATCCAGATTATTTAGTGTAATAAGAGAGGAAAAAGGGTATGCATATGGAGCATATTCAGGACTTCCAACTAGTTCTAAAAGTAAGACAAAATTTCAAGCTAGGACAACTGTTAGAACAGAAGTCGCTGATAGTTCTATTGTAGAAATGCACAATCAACTTAAAATAATGAGAGATAATCCTATAACTGATGAAGAATTATCTAATGTTAAGTCTGGGTACTTTGGAGAATTTGCAATGTCAATAGAGAATCCAATAACTATAGCTAATCAAGCATTATCTATAAGATCAGAAAATTTACCTTCAGATTTCTACAAAACTTTTCTAAGTAATTTAAATAAGGTTTCTAAAGATGATGTAATAGATTCATCTAAAAAGTTTTTCCTTATAGATAATGCACAAATAGTTGTTACGGGAAAAGTAAGTGGTATTCTTGAAAATCTTGAAAATATATATTTAGATGGAAAACAAGTTGACGTAGTATATCATGATACTTATGGAAATATCATCGATAAACCTGATTACTCAGTTGATGAAAGCGTTTCAGTTGAAAGTATAATTAGCAATTATATTAACTTGATTGGAGGTAAAGATAAGCTTGAAAAAGTTGAGTCTATAGAAGTAAAAGGGAATGCTAATATAAATATGCAAGGTCAAAGTTTTGTATTAGAATTTTATTCTTTAAAAAATAACCAAAATCAATCTTTAGCAACTGTAAGTGCTGGAGGCATGGTTGTGCAAAAAAGTGTATTTAATAAATATCAAGGATACAATGAAGTTAATGGACAAAGAATGCCAATTACTGATACAGAACTTGAGCAGGCTATAATTAATTCAGCATTATTTGCAGAATTAAATTATGACTATTCTACATTGGAATTAGTTGGAACTTCTATAGTAAATGAAGAAAAAGCCTATGAGGTTAAGATTACTGATAATAAGACTGAATATTATTCTATCGAATCTGGACTTAAGGTGAAAGAAGTTGAAACTTCCGAAGTTGAAGGAAATCAGATTTCTGTTGAAACAACAATAAATGAGTATGCGGAAGTTAATGGTATTTTAATTCCTAGTGAGATTAATCAGGTAACACCTGGTCTACCAATCCCTGGGGGTATTACTGTTAAGTTTGGTAATATTAAGCTTAATGTTAAAACTTCAGATTCTGATTTTAACTAGGTCTAATTAAGAAAATAAATTAAGGCATCTTTTTAGATGCCTTTTTTTTTGTAACTAAATAAACACCTAATAAAATTATTGCGGTCCCAGTAAATTGAGTTAATTTAAATTCCTCTCCATCTAACAAGCCCCAAAAAATTGCAACTACTGGCATTAAGTAAGTTGTAGATACTGAAAAAACTGGAGTTG
>JAQXBP010000018.1:0-3517 GCA_029252345.1 Flavobacteriaceae bacterium
ATAATCCTAATTTTGTAAAAAAAAATTATGGCTTTCGAATTACCTAAATTAAATTATGCTTTTGATGCATTAGAACCAAACATAGATGCAAAAACTATGGAAATTCATTATGGAAAACATCATAATGGTTACACTAACAATTTAAATAACCTCATTTCAGGAACAGATGATGAAAATAAAAGTATTGAAGAAATACTTAAATCTTTAGATCTTGATAATAATGGATTAAGAAATAATGCAGGAGGATATTTTAATCATAATCTATTTTGGGAGATTATGAGTCCCAACTCAGGAGGAGAACCAAAATCTGAAATATCAGATTCTATAAACTCTAATTTTGGATCATTTGAAAATTTTAAAAATGAATTTAGTAAAGCGGCAGCAACTAGATTTGGATCTGGTTGGGCATGGTTGTGTGCACATGAAAATGGTAAGCTTGAAGTATGTTCTACAGCAAATCAAGACAACCCATTAATGTCTAATGGTTGTGGAGGCAATCCAATATTATGTCTAGATGTATGGGAACATGCATATTATTTAAATTATCAAAATAGAAGACCCGATTATATAAATGCATTTTTCAATGTGATAAATTGGGATGAAGTAAATAAAAGATTTACTGGGAAATAAAAAAAAGGCTAGATATAAAATATCTAGCCTTATTCAAACTTAAACTAATCAACTGGTTTATGTATTAAAAATTATATTTTAATCCAACTGATATATTTCTACCCATTTCTTCAATTCCGGCAGTTTTAAATCTTGATAAGTGATCATAATATTCTTTATCAAAAACATTATCTATACTCCAAAAGATATTTAAATCATTATCTAGAAAAGATGTCATCCAATTTCCTGAAAGGTTTAGAACAGAATATCCATCAGTCTCTTCTTCAAACATTGAAACTCTTCCTTGCTTTGCTTTAGCTATAAAGTCAATTTCAAAAGAATAATTACTTGAAAGATTTAAATTGAATACTTGATTAAATGTTAAAGGAGCTATAAATGGTAATGCTTCTCCATCTGCAGATTCTGCAAAAATATATTCTAGCGAAGTATTATAAGTTAACCAGTCAAAACCAGTCTTTTTATTTAAGCTAATTTCTCCACCATAAAGCTCTGAATCTTGTTGAAGATAATCATATACTGCAAAACCATTCATTCTATTGCTAGAGGGAGAGATGTATATATAATCTGAAATATCATTATAAAATAAATCAAAAGAAAGGGATGAATCTTCATTAGTTATATCAAAAGATATATCTGTTTGAAAACTTTTCTCAGCAACTAAATTTACATTACCCTTTTCATATCTAAATGTACCATGATGAACACCATCAGCGAATAACTCGATTAAGTTAGGAGCTCTATAACCTGAGCCTATATTAAACCTTAAAGAAGAGTTATCAAAATCTCTTTTTATTCCCACAGATCCATTAAAGTTTGAAAAATCTGCAGATCCCATGTCAGAGGAGATAGATCTATTGTCATATCTTACTCCTAATAAAGCAGCCCCATTTTCCATAGTAATTTGTCCTAAAGCATAAAGTCCAAAATCTTTCTTTTCAGCATCAGGAATTAATTCCTCATGACCAAAGTTTTTATTTTCTTGTGAAAGAATATTTGTACCTATAGTTAGGTTAAAATTATCTGATTGTGGCATAACCAAACTAATATCTAAAGTATTAGTAGATAATTCCATATCAAGTTCTGCTTCACCTTCTTCATGTCCTTCATGATCATCATGATCGTCATGACCTTCTTCTTCGTGATCATCATGACCTTCTTCTTCCTCTTCGTGACCACCAAACTCTTTTCTATCATTTAACTGTCTTCCGATAGTTACGTTAAGTTCATGATCATTACCTAGATCAAAAGTGTTTACCCATGTTAAAGTTGTATGAGATAATTCTTGATAGTGATCTTCGTGATCTTCGTGATCATCGTGACCTTCTTCATCATGATCATCGTGACCTTCTTCATCATGATCATCGTGATCATCATGACCTTCTTCCATATGAGGAAGACCAAGTTCAGAGAAATTCATACTTAATCTTAAATCTGATGAAAATTTGTCTGTTTCATATTTAAGGCCAGCTTGAATATCGTTTTCTTTAAACCAAGTATTTTCTACTTCTCCATCAGGAGTTGAAAAACTTTGGTTGTCCATCATGTTAGCTCTTAATAAATAAGAAAATTTACCTGATGATCCTTTTACTCCTAGATTATTAGTAAATCCATTATAATTAGAGCTGTAAACACCCATATAATCTACAGAAAAGTCATCTGAGTATCTTTCAGGTTCAATGTAAAGAACTCCACCCATAGCATCACTTCCATATAATACATAACTAGGTCCTTTGATTACTTCAATAGAGTTAATTCCAGAAGTAGATACACCTATTCCGTGTTCATCACCCCATTGTTGGTTTTCTAATCTTACTCCTTGATTATAAACAACAACTCTATCATAGCTTAGACCACGAATTGAGGGTTTTGAAATTCCAGGTCCAGTACTAACTATAGATACACCTGGTAATTTTGAAATTGATTTACTTATATATTGTTTTAATATTGGATTGATATTGTTAAAGTTAATTTTATCAACTTTTATTACTGATTTACCAAGGGTTTGATTAAATGGTAAACTTAATACTACTTCATCAAGTTTAACCGTTTGGTCATTAACTTGTGAAAATGTTACTTGAAAGCTTATTAGCATTAATGCCATTAAACTTATTGTATATATTTTTTTCATATTTTTTTTTAAAGATTTAAAATATCTCCCTCATATTAATGAGGGAGATATATTGTAGTTTATCTTACTTCAACATATGCAATGTGATCATGGTCATCATGATCATCATGATCATCATGGTCATCTTTTTCACAAGAAATAACTGCAAGTGTAGCGAACATAAACATTGTAAATAATAAGTACTTTTTCATAATTTAAGAATTTTAAGTATTGATGATAATTAGTTATTTCAAATAACTAACTGTTAAACAACTAAATAATTGTTTTTGGATAAATAACCCATAAATGTCAAAGACAAATTATGTTTGGTTATTACGCTCTATATGATTGGGGGACCACGATAATTAATATCGCTTGAAGAGCGGTCTGAGAATAAATTTTGAGTTATTAAATTATTTTCTAAAAAATAATTAAAGTCCTGAGCTAAATAAGAATCATTCGAAGGATTATCAAAATCCATAGAAAAATAAAGAGATAAGTCACAGGTTTGAACTTCTTTACAAAAGTGAGTAGAAGTATCTTCACATATATTATGAGAGTCTTCTATTGCATGAATAGTCTCTACTACACTTGGAAATAAAAGAGTAATTAAAAAGAAATAACTTAATAATGTTCTCATTAGTTCAAATATAGCAATATAGATTAAAATAAATGTAAAAAAAAAATTATATTTGCCGACTGTATTCCTCCTTAGCTCAGTTGGTTAGAGCATCTGACTGTTAATCAGAGGGTCCTTGGTTCGAGTCCAAGAGGGGGAGC
>JAQXBP010000019.1:0-17315 GCA_029252345.1 Flavobacteriaceae bacterium
ATAATCCTAATTTTGTAAAAAAAAATTATGGCTTTCGAATTACCTAAATTAAATTATGCTTTTGATGCATTAGAACCAAACATAGATGCAAAAACTATGGAAATTCATTATGGAAAACACCATAATGGTTACACTAATAATTTAAATAACCTTATTTCTGGGACTGAAAATGAAAATAAAGATATTGAAGAAATACTTAAATCTTTAGATCTTAACAATAGTGGATTAAGAAATAATGCAGGAGGTTATTTTAATCATAATCTATTTTGGGAGATTATGAGTCCTAACTCTGGAGGAGAACCAAAGTCTGAAATTTCAGATTCTATAAACTCTAGTTTTGGATCGTTTGAAAATTTTAAAAATGAATTTAGTAAAGCTGCAGCAACAAGATTTGGTTCCGGGTGGGCATGGTTGTGTGCTCACGAAAATGGAACACTTGAAATATGCTCTACGGCAAATCAGGATAATCCATTAATGCCTAATGGCTGTGGAGGTAATCCAATATTATGTCTAGATGTATGGGAGCATGCATATTATTTAAATTATCAAAATAGAAGACCTGATTATATAAATGCATTTTTCAATGTAATAAATTGGGATGAGGTAAATAAAAAATTTACTCAGAAATAAAAAAATAGGCTAGATATTAATATCTAGCCTATTTAAAACTAATCTAACAAATTGGTTTTTGGTTTATGTATTAAAAATTATATTTTAATCCAACTGATATATTTCTACCCATTTCTTCAATTCCAGCAGTTTTTAACCTTGATAAGTGGTCATAATACTCTTTATCAAAAACATTACTTATTCTCCAAAATAGATTTAAGTCATTAGTCATAAACTCTGTTTTATAGTTTCCTGAAAGATTTAGTACTGAGTATCCGTCTGTTTCCTCTTCAAACATTGACACTCTGCTTTGCTTTGCTTTAGCAATAAAATCAATTTCAACTGAATAGTTATTTCCAAAGTCAATATTGAAAACTTGGTTTAATGTTAATGGAGATATGAAAGGAAGTGCCTCTCCATCCATAGACTCAGCAAATACGTATTCAATTGAGGTATAGTAAGACAACCAGTCAATAGAAGTATTTTTATTTAAATGAATTTCTCCACCATAAAGTTTGGAATCTTGTTGCATGTAATCGTATACTCTTAAACCATCTTCAAACATACTTGATGGGTTTAGATATATATAATCGCTTATATCATTGTAAAATAAATCAAATGATAAAATGGAGTTATCATTATTTATTTGATACGATAAATCAGTTTGTAAACTTTCCTCAGCTTCCAAATTAGTATTTCCTTTTTTATATTGAAATGATCCGTGATGAGAACCGTCTGCATATAATTCAATTAGATCAGGAGCTCTAAATCCAGAGCTTAGATTTATTCTTAAAGTTGAATTTCCAAAATCTTTTTTAAATCCAAGAGACCCATTGAAATTGGAATAATCATTTGAACTAGATTCTGAGGAAATAGATCTATTATCATATCTAACACCAATTAAAGCTTGTGAAGTATCATCTATATCAAACTGACCTAAAGCGAATAAACCAAAGTCCTTTTTCTCTGCATCAGGAATTAGAGTTTCATGACCAAAATTTTTATTTTCTTGGTTAAGTAAACTAGTTCCAATAATAAGATTTAAATCATCTGACTGAGGCATAGTTAGTTTAATGTCAATTGAGGTAGTTTCAAGTTCCATGTCAAGTTCTGCTTCACCTTCCTCGTGACCCTCATGATCGTCATGATCATCATGACCTTCTTCTTCATGCTCTTCGTGATCATCATGACCTTCTTCTTCATGACCTCCAAACTCTTTTCTTTCATTTAATTGTCTCCCTAGTGTAATATCTAAAGTGTGATCGTTACCCATATCAAAAGTGTTTTTCCAAGTTAAAGTTGTATGATTTATCTCTTGATAATGATCTTCTTCTCCATGATCATCATGATCATCGTGTCCATCTTCTTCATGATCATCATGATCATCGTGATCATCATGACCTTCTTCCATATGTGGAATTCCAACTTCAGTTTCAGACATGCTAAATCTCAAGTCTGATTGAAATTTTTCAGTTTGATATGCAACTCCTGCTTTAAAGTCATTTTGCTTAAACCAAGTGTTTTCTATCTCACCATCAGGAGAAGAATAGTTTCCGTTGTCTGTAATATCTGCTCTAAGCATATAGCTGAAATTTTCTGAGGTACCTTTTAAACCAAGATTATTACTAAATCCACTATAATTTGAATTATATATACCAGTGTAATCTATTTCAAGATCATCAGATGTTAAATATTTTTCAGGTTCTATGTAGAGCACTCCTCCCATTGCATCACTTCCATAAAGTACATAAAGTGGACCTTTTACTACTTCTACTGAATTCACTCCAGAGCTACTTAAACCAAGTCCATGCTCTTCACCCCATTGTTGATTCTCTAATCTCATCCCTTGGTTTAAGACTACGACTCTGTTAAAACTAAGCCCTCGAATTGATGGCTTTCCAATTCCAGCTCCTGTTGAAATTATTGATACACCAGGAAGTTTTGAGATTGAATTACTAATATATTGTTTGATGATTGGATTGATATCGTTGAAATTTAATTTGTCAACTTTTAGTACCGACTTTCCAAGAGTTTGTCCAAATGGAAGTGTTAATACTACCTCATCAAGCTCAACTAAATCTTCGTTAACTTGAGAGAATATTGGTTGAAAAGCTAATAACATCAATGCTAATAAGCTTATTCTAATTTTAGTTTTCATTATTTTTTATTTAAGATTAAATTATAGGGCATATTTTATAGCTATTATGCTTTAGCTTATTTTTTAAACCCCCCTAAAACTTTAGGGGGTGTTTAATTTTAATTTATCCTTTAACTACATATGCAATGTGATCGTGATCATCATGGTCATCATGATCATGATCATCGTGGTCATCATCTTTACCGCATGAAACAACAGCAAGTGTAGAAAAGACAAACATTAAGAGTAATAAATATTTTTTCATATTATTCTTTTTTAAGATTAGTAATAATTGTTTAATTCTATTGAATTAGCTTTCGAATAAACTAGATTACTGGTGGACCTCTTAAAGAATAATTATAAAATGTTTGGTGAGTATGAAAAGATTTGTAAAAAGTTAGAGTTGTGAAGTCCTCAGATGATGGATTATCAAACACAAAATCATCTGTTAAATCAAAATCAATTGAATTGGTAATAAAGTTATCGACTACACAATCATCAACTTTTTCATGAATATGTTGTACAGAGTATGAACAAGCAAAATGAGAATCAGATAAAATATAGTGATGAAAAGCCAAGACGTTTGGCAAACTCAAAGTAATTAATAATACTATACTTGAAAATATTCTCATAAAAAATTAACTATATCAAATATATGAAATTGAGTAGATAAATGTAAAAAATATTTATATTTGCCGTCCATTCCTCCTTAGCTCAGTTGGTTAGAGCATCTGACTGTTAATCAGAGGGTCCTTGGTTCGAGTCCAAGAGGGGGAGCTAGAGTCTAATTGGACTCAAAAGCAATCATAATAAGGCTTCACAATTAGTGAGGCTTTTTTGTTTTATAGAATGGGGATTACCTTGGGGACTACTTTGCACCTTACTATGTACCTTATTATTTAACAACTTCTATCTGAAACATAGGTATATCTTCTTGAACATTAACCTCTGTTATTTGCTTTGGTTTACCCCAGTAGTAATTCATAAATAGTTGAACATATTTAAACTCTCCTCTTTCTAATCCTGCCTTAAGTGATTGATATGCAGCAGGTTCCATTGGAGTTAGCTCTTCTATTAATTTTATTTAAGAACTTTAACTAGATCTAAATAATTCACTCAAGAAAATAGCACTAGCATTCGCAACATTTAAACTCTCTGGTATACTACTACCTTTTCTAAATTGTGGAATAGCAAACTCTCCATTTAGATTGTTAGATAAAGATTTAGATATTCCATGTGATTCACTTCCAAAAATATAGGTGGCTTCTTTTGGCAGTGTTTCTTCATATATAGAATCTCCTTTAGCAGTGGCTCCATATATTGGCTTTTTTAAATTATTTAACGCCACTCCGATGTCATCAACATAATGACATCTTACCCTAACTATAGATCCCATTGATGCTTGAATTACTTTAGGGTTATAACAATCCACTGTAGTCTTACTACAAATCAATTCAGAAAGTCCAAACCAATCACAAAGACGAATAATTGTTCCTAGGTTACCTGGATCACTCACACCATCTAATGCAATCGTAGTAGACTCAGCTAATATTTTTTGGGGTTCGGGTAAGAAAAAAACTCCCAATACCTGACTGGGTGTATTAAAATGTGAAATCTTTTTCATTTCCTCCAATTTCAATAATTTGGAATCTTGATGAAAATTGTCTTCTGTAGAAAATAAGTTTTGAAAACGCCAATTTGAAGCTATCAATTCATTAACAACTTTTTTTCCTTCAGCAACAAAAAGGTTATTCGCAATGCGATATTTTTTTTTACTTAATTGAAGTATAAGTTTACGTTGATTATTAGTAAGCATAAGATTAATAAATATAAATCAATTTATTTTTAAAGTTTACTTATTATCTATACTTAAGAAGTACAACATTCCTCATTATCACATCTACAGTATTTTAAATTATAGACATGAAGGACAGAAAGACCGATAGCAGATATATATGTATACAGTTCGGGTATTGAGAAAATCATAAACTCTTCATTTAAAATTAGTAGGGATAACCAAATCCAAAATAAATAGAGTAATACTTTTATAAATAAATTAGAGGAGTTTTTGACAGAATAGTAAACAGCAATAAATGATACTGCTAAAAATATATAATTCAATATATACCAGAAAAATGTTAGCTCCTGAGAAACAGTTAATATAGCAGGTTGGGATAGGAAAAGAAAAGGTGTTGCTAGACAATGTAAAAAGCATAGTCCACTTGATGCAGCACCAATATAGTCAGAATTGTTTATTATTATTTTCATAAAAAATCAAGTAAATATATATTTTTTATTCATTTGATTAAAATTGAACAAATAAAAAGCATAATGCAACACTCAGTAATTTTTTTAAATTTCTTAACTCTCCAAGTAATAAATTAGCTCTTTGATTATATGTTAAAGGAGACCCATCTTCATTAATTTTATCATATACAATCCAATATTTTTTTTCCATTTTAGGATTCAAATTTAAATCTTCGATGTATTTTTCAAATTCTTTTCTTGTCATATTCAGCATTGGTTTAATGAAGAAAGAGAAATTGATAGACAAGATTACTATTTTAATCCTGGTCAACTTTCTCAATAATAAATTTTTAAGATAAATTAAACCTCCCGATTATATGGGGGGGTTAGTTCCCTCTTCCAACTTTTCTAATACCGGTCATCTTTGCTTTTCCTACGCCTTTTGACTGAAGTTTACTATTAAAATTTTTCTTAGAATTTTTATTTGAACTTTTAACCTGACGTTTTCCGTTAGTTTCCTTATTGTCGTTTTTATTTCCAAAAAATTTACTGCCCATATTATTTAAGTTTGAAATAGATGACATTAAATTAAAAATAATATTCAAAACTCTTTAAAACAAACCAAAATATTTATGCAATTATTAACAAATTATAAAAACACTTCTAGTATTTATTTATTTATTTTCGCCCAATGAATAAATATTTTTTATTATTATCATTAACTGTAATTTCCTGCAGTAAAGGCGATGAGGTTAATGTTACAACTTCTAATAATGTACCAAACAATGAGGTTTCTTTTGTAAATTCAGGAAACATATACTTTGAAAATAACACATGTAAATGTCCTGATGCTAGTAATGGAGATAAAGATATAATTAGTGGCGTTACATATACTGCTGTTAACAATGTTTCAATCAAAGAAGAAATTTCAAATGGTAACTATAACCTATGTACAACGCTAGTTACTAATATGTCTGGGGAATCTATTTCTGGGGTGTTTCAAAACTTTTTTAATAATAACTCTTTTAACTCTAACATTAGTTTTTGGGATGTGTCTAATGTAACTAATATGGATGGAATGTTTTATAATGCTGACATCTTCAATCAAAATATTTCTAACTGGAATACATCGAAAGTAGATAACATGGGTAGCATGTTTAAAAATGCTTCATCTTTCAATCAAGATATTTCTAGTTGGGATACCTCTAAAGTCACAAAAATGCTTGACTTATTTAGAGCTGCAACTTCTTTTAATCAAAATATTTCTGAATGGGATACCTCTAGCGCAACTAGTATGTCAAAAATGTTTGAAAATGCAACATCTTTCAATCAGGATATCTCATCTTGGTGTGTGTCCAATTTTATTACTGAGCCTGAAAATTTTGCTATAAACTCACCTCTAATAGAGTCTTATCAACCAGTTTGGGGATCATGTCCTGAATAAAACTTATTTTAATTAAATGAATTTATTCCTAAAACTCATAACATTTTTATCAATTTTTATAATTTCATGCTCATCAGAAGATAAGATTGAAGATTCATGTATTGATGAATCAATAATTGAGGAATTTAGTGTTTGTATTGAGATATATCAACCAGTTTGTGGATGTGATGGAATAACCTACCCTAATTCATGCTATGCAGCAACTTTCAATGGCGTGACATCATATATTAACGGAGCTTGTAATTAATATGGATATTATATCAGTAGTAATTGTATTTACAGGTTTACTTTTCATAATAATATCAAAGGTAATTAATAGAGAAAATGCAAAAATGCTACTAGCAGGATATAATACAATGTCAAAATCTGAAAGAGAAAAATTTGATATTGACGGATATCTAAACTTTTTTAAGCCATTCTTATTCAAACTAGGCGCCTACACTACATTAATCTATTTAATAACTTTATTTATATTTAATCTAGGTATAGCTATTATAGCTTACACTATTTCTATATTAATTCCACTCCCATATATAGTAATTAAAGGAAATAAGTTTTACAAAAAAGGTTGAAATATTAGTTTAATTTCCAATAATATTAAGAAAAACATATTTTCAAAAAGTATAATTAAAAACCCCACTATTTCTAATGGGGTTTATAAACAATAATTTAATCCAGTTATGATTTAAGAACTTTTAAATGGTAGAAAAGGACTTCTAATCCATTTTGCAAGAGTTGACACAATACCATAAAAGAAATGATATATTGCAAGTGCAAGATATAATTTTGCTAAAACCAAAATTACTTGTGCATACTCCCAACCAACAGCTACTATACCATCAATAGTATAACCTGTAGCAGTTGATCCAGTTAAATCCCAATTGAAAAAGTCATTGATGACTCCTCCAACAAAATCTAGTTTAACCATTTCTAAAAATGTTGCTGTTGCATCAATTGGTAAAGCATATGCATATGCTGCACCACCGTACAAGTCAACATTCATAGTCATGCCGTTAGAATTTAACAACCAACCAATGGTAGAACAAATTGCTCCAAATAAAGCAACTAGTGCTGTAACATGTCCTAAGACTTTAATATTAGTTGTAATGAAGTCTTTAAAAATAAAGTCAACTGAATTGCTTTTAGATGAGGAAAGTGAATCTCCCGCAGATCTAACAACTTGAGCGATTGGAAAAGCTGCATAGATCATAATTAATAAGCAAAGAATTACAGAAACTTGTCCCAGGCCACTAGAGCCTTGAAAAGAATCCATTCCAGCATTTACAACTGATATTAAGGTAACAATTAATAGAACAAGAGCACCTACTTTAAAAGCAGTCCCAGTCCAGTTTTTCATTGATCCCTCTGAATCATCCATCATTTTATTGAAAGAGTTCATAGGGAGTTTTTCATTTACCGTTTTAGGTAAATCCAATAATAAATTTAATAGTTTTTCCATAATAATTAGATATATCTATAAGATATAAGAATTTCTTATATTACAAAAGTTTTTTCTAACTAACTTTCTGAAAATTAATAACTTGGATTAATAAATTATACTGAAAGATCTATTGTTAAGTGGGTATTCCAACGTTTTAGTGGTTGTTAATAATATTTCTGTGAAATTTTAGTTTCAAGATCATTGAGATTTTAAGCCAATCTTGATAACAATATATTATTTTGAAGTTTGATTGGTTAAAAAACCATTTAATTTCCTATAAGTTGAAGAAAGATGTATTTCCAAATAAGATATAATAGGTGCCCTAGAATTAGCCCCCAAGTCAAAACCTTTTTTACATTTTTATCTCCTTTGAAAAATTTAAGCTTGTCTATAAGAATATAAGAAATTAAAACACTTATAAGTATCCATAATCCAAAAGCAGTATAATCTATTAAAGTGAAGTTCATTGTGTAAGTGATTTTTCAGCTTTTTGTTTTATTCTTGATTTATTTAAAATACTATCTCTTAATTCCGACTTCCTATCAAATTCTTTATCAGTAATATTAATCTTCATTAACTCTCTATTAACTGTATATATTTCATAATTAAACAACGCTTGATTTAAAAACTCTAATGCTTTAATTTCATTATCTACTCCTCCAAGACTGTTATCTTTTTTCAGCGCCTTTGAATAAACAGAAATAATTTCTTCAGCAATAATTTCATATGCCTCAATAAAAGCATCTTCCATCTCTTCAGATTCAAGCTCTTTTGCCTCATACGTTGATTCACCTGATTGACTGAAGTTATAGCTGTCTAGATAATAGATTTCCCCTCCACAACTAACTAGAAAAAAAGATAGAAAAAGAATTTTTCTCATATCTAAAATTAAAAAATTTAATTTAGTGTAATGGGTTTCTTAAAAAAATTAATACTGTTTAGTTTATTCCTTTTCTTTATCGCGTGTAATAAAGGAATAAATAATGAATTTGAGTACATCGAAATATCCCGAGAAAACTACACTAATAAATTACATGGATTCTGGCTTGGTCAATCCATTGCAAATTGGACTGGTCTAATAACTGAAATGGATAAGATTGGTAATATAGGTGAAATTAAAACTGGAAATTTTTATACAAGAGATGATTGGGAAGGCATAGATCAACGGAGCATATGGGAAGATAGTTTAGTTAATAAAAGTGGAGTAAAAATTGATTTTGTATTAAAAGATGAAAGTGATATTTGGGGATCTGATGATGATACTGATATTGAGTATATGTATCAATATCTTTTAAATTTTAATGATACTAGTATTCTTAGTCCGAATCAAATAAGAGATGGGTGGCTAAAGCATATCAAAAGTAATGAAGAGAATTATTTATGGGAATCAAATCAAGTTGCATTTGATCTAATGAAGTCTGGAATGAAACCACCTGAAACAGGTGACCCAATAAATAATAATTCATATATGATGATTGATGCACAATTAACAACTGAGATTTTTGGATTGTTATCACCTTCAAGACCTGATATAGGTTTAAAAATGGCTGAATTACCTATTAAAACCACTGCTAGATATGAAGCACAAGAGATTGCAGAATTCTATGTAATAATGCATTCTTTAGCATCAAATTCTAAAGAATTTAACTCAACAAAAGAAACAATATTTTGGATTGCAAAAGAATCAAGACAACATTTAAATGATAATAATTATCCTGCAAAAATGTATGACTTTACAGAAAAACTATATAAATCTGGAATAAAGTGGGAAGATGCAAGAGATTCAATTTATCAGAGATATCAAGTAGATCAAAAAGATGGATATAATCTCACTTCTAAAAATCTATATTGTAATGGCTGTTTTGCTGCTGGAATAAATTTTGCGTCTAGCTTAGTAAGCTTATTTTATGGGGAAGGAGATATTAAAGAAACTATAAAAATTGGAACTTTATCTGGATGGGATTCAGATAATCCAACATCAACCTGGGGTGGTTTGATAGGTTTTTTGATTGGAAAAGAAATGATTGAAAAAGAATTTAATAGAAATTTTTCTAGTAAGTTTAATATTCATAGAACTAGACAAAATTTTCCAAACAATGGAATTGATTCATTCTACAATATGGCATCTGAAGGAATTAGAATTATAGACAGAGTTGTAGAAAAAGAAATAAATGGGAGAATTAATATAGATAATAATACATGGTTAATTCCAATAAAGAAAAAATGAAAAATAAAATTTTAGCAATTATATTCGTTATTTATAGTGTTCCAAATTATTCTCAAAGTTTTGATTTTAAAATGAATCTTTTAGGAGGTGCTAAAGAAAAGACAGCTTCATTATCTTCTGGTGATATTGATAATGATGGTGATATTGATATAATTGTCGCAAATGGTCGTCATTGGCCTGGTCAGAATAAAATTCTAATTAATAATGGTATTGGTGGATTTACAGTTGAAAAAAATTTAGGTATTGAAAGATTAACAAGTTATGCTGCAGAGCTTTCAGATTTTGACAATGATGGTGATTTAGACATCGCTGTAGGAAATGATAAGGCACCAAACTATATTTTTATTAATGATGGTAAAGGCAATTTTATTAAGTCTAGTGAATTTGGAAAACCAAATTCTAACACAAGAAATATTACATTAAATGATATTGACAATGATGGTGATATTGATATATTGATTACAAATCGGAGAGAATCAAATGAGATATGTATTAATGATGGTTTAGGTAATTTCTCTGAAACAATTCTTTTTGGAACAGCTGAAGATTCAACCATTGACGTTGAAGTTTCTGACATGAATATGGATGGGCATAAAGATTTAATTTTAGCTAATCGTGATAGTCAACCAAACTATGTATACCTCAACGATGGTAGTTTAAATTTTAATAAAAAAATAATGTTTGGTCAAGGAAATGACAATACAAGAGCAGTTGAAATTGGTGATTTTAATTCTGATGGATATAAAGATATAGCTACAGCAAATATAGACGAACCAAATTTTATTTATTTTGGTGACGAATTTGATAGTTTTGATAAACATATTATTTATGATAACTCAAAATCTTCAAGCTTTTCTTTAGCAGTAAATGACTTTAATGGAAATGGATATTTAGATATAGTCGTTGGTAATTCTCCTGGTTCAACGAAATTATATATTAACGTCTTAAATGGAAAAGAATGGAAAGAAAATGCACTCTCAAAAAACAATTTTAGAACTTACGATATAATTGACTCAGACATTAATAATGATGGGAAAGTTGATGTATTAGAAGCAAACACTGGCGAGTATAATCTCTTCTATATAAACAAATAATCAAACAATGAAAAAATTAATTTTATTAGCCTTAGTATCTTTCAGTTTAAATATTCATAGTCAAGTTGAATTAAAGTATTTAGGTACAGCTGGATGGGAAATTTCAGATGACAATATAACTGTTTTAATTGATCCATATATTTCGAGGGTAAAGCTTGGAAATGGCCCTTCAGTTAATAAGTTAGATGAAAGAAAAACAGTTTTGAGGTCTGATTTTTTTGTTTCAGATTCAATTCTTATAGATAGTTTAATTGATAAAGTAGATTTCATTCTAGTTCATCATTCTCACTTTGACCACCTATCAGATGTCCCCTATATCGCAAAAAAAACTGGAGCTAAAGTCATAGGGACTGAGACAACAATTAACATTCTAAGAGCGTACGGTATTAATAATAATCAACTTTATCCTGTAAGAGGAGGAGAAGATTATCAATTTGAAAATTTTTCAGTCAGAGTAATTCCTTCTATTCATTCTGCATTGAATGATAAGCACTACCTTGATTCAAGAGAATATACAGTCCCTCCTAATGCACCACTTAGAGTGTCTGAATTTATTGAAGGGGGATCACTTATGTTTTTAGCTAGATTTAAAGATCATGATATACTAACGATGGGATCAATGAATTTTGTGGAAAGAGAACTTGAGGGAATCACATCAGATATTCTTCTAGCAGGTGTTAATCAATCTCAGCTAGGTTTATATAATTATAATGTGAGACTTTTAAAAGTTACGGGATATCCAAAAACTATTATTCCAACTCATTGGGATAACTTTAGACTTCCATATGGCTTTTCACAAGAAGGTAGTGTTGAACTTAAATTAATTCCTTTTAAAGAAGATGTTGAAAAATTATCTCCAGATTCTGATGTAATAATTATTAGACACTTAGAGAAGATTCGATTAGATTAGCTACAGCTTAAATGGCTAACAATTAGGATCACAATCTTTATCTTTACTCATGTCATGATTCATGTGCATGTCATGATTCATTTTTTTACCAATGTGTAATATAGGCATCATTATTCCTATAGACTTCATCATATCAGAATGGTTATAATAAACCTTCAACATTTTATTTTTAAAAGGTTTATACTCAATACCAAAATAAGGATCTGTGCCATCCATGTTCATATCCATGTTCATATCCATGTTCATGTTCATATCCATATTCATATTAGGACTATTGCCCATTTTCATATCCATTAAACCTCCAACCAAAGTAAATTTACCAAGTTTATACTTAGCATTATACATAATCATATAATCATCTCCACTCCCATCCTCAAAAGGAGTTATCATAGCCATTGCTCCTATAGAAATTTTTGGAAATAACATATAATTTAAACCAAGTCCGACCTGAGTTTTATCGTTATCGAGATTATACCCCCCCATAGCTCCAATGTGAGCTTGTGAGTAAATATTCAAAGAGTATATTGTTAGAATTAATATTAAGTATTTTTTCATAGGTTCGTTATTTAGGAAGAGATCCATGGCGGTCATAATAATCTTTGTCATAATCAGCTCTTTCTTTGCTTGAAAGAAATAAGGAAGATATCACCAATAATGTGACAATAGATCCAAAGACAAAAATTGATATAGTTAGATCTCCTAAAAGTAGATCTTTGATTTGACCGTATCTGTTCATTAAGCAAACTTATATATATAGAGTTAGATATATGATGTAACTTTTATAATTAACATAAATTTTAGATTTTAATGTCAAACAAAAATTTACATTTGCACTGTGTTTAAAATTACCAAAATACCGAAAGAATACTACCCAGAAATCTTATTTGTGATTTTCCTAATAGTAATGTTTGCTAAAGTTTACATTTTAGTTCAACTGGCAAACCCTGAGTATCTTTTTAGTTAGTTGTTTGATACCTAATTTAGTCCTGGGACTATTTCCTCTAATACAGTCCAGTCATTAATTATCTCCCATTGAAAAAGTGTCATAGGTATATTTCCGATATTAATTAATTCTTTAAAGAAGTTTTTTAAATCTGCTGTTTTAACATTTTCATTTAACCTAGAATATTCAGAAAGTGCATTTTCAAATAAGTACTTACCAGTAATATAACTCGTTCCATAGCCAGGTTGTCTTAAATAAAGATGCTGTTCAAAGATTAATAATTCTTTTTCTGTTTTCATCCACCCTCGAGGAGTGAATTCAGAATGAATTTTACCAGCTTCTTCCATAGTCATAAGATTTGCATGGGCATAAAGAGATCCTAATCCCCTAGCTGCTCTTTGAGCAATTAGGATATAAACAATCTCTTTAGATCTTGGACTGTTTTCATAAAGTCCTAATTGCATAAACATCTCTTCAACTGCTGTAGCAACTCCTTCATTTCTACTGTCAAAAATATTATATAAAACAGGGTCTTTGCGAATAATATTTTTATTGGGATTATTATCCATTTCAGCTAGCTCAAACCAATGAAAAAAATGAGAGAATAAAGGTTTTGGGTCTAGGTGAGCTGTTATCCAAAAAAAGTTCCTTTTTTCTTCTTCAACAAAACTCCCTAAATGTTCGTCAAGTGCTTCCTTATAAAAGTCTTTTACCTCGATTATATCTTCATCTGCTAAAAAATCAATTAAATCTGTTGAAGCCTGACTTGCAAGCCTATTGTATTCCTCTGGAGATGATGCTGGATTAAGTTTTGGCAAACTTCTATTCTTATGCTCTTCTAGCTTTAGCGATGCCCAAGCTCTAGATAACTCTCTTTTAAGGAGCATTACTTCATCATCCCAAGACAATGGAACTAAATGTACATTCTTCTGATACCATGTATAATTTTCTTTTCCAATTCCAGAAGGACCAGTCTTTTTTGAAGACTCATTTTTTAACCAATTTGATAAGTTTTTGGTTGATTTAATAGCATCATTTATAGTATTAACTAGAATTATATTTTTACTTACATCCTTAAAACTTTTAATTGATTCAAGATTATCAATTTGCATATCTATATCTCGTATTCCTGCTATCCATAAATCTTTTGCATTACCAATTAAATTAAGTTTTGCTTGTTCATTTAAAGGTGCAATGATTTTTAGTTCACTTATTAATTTTTTAGAATCAGTCTCTGTTAATGGGAATGAATATTGCCATATCTCTGTAACGCTGTGATGAGTAGGTCCTTCATGAGCTGGTACATCACTCCTATTCATCCATACTGATTTATAAAAAGCTGGATCTCTTTCCCAAGGCTTAAGAACTCTATAATTAAATTCAAAGCCATTCATCTCAGCCCAGATCAAAGTCCAATCAACTTTGCTCTGAGTATCTAAAGTAGATTTATCTATTTCATTTAGCCTGTCTTTTAGCTCTCTAAATTCAGGCATCCTATTGTCAAATGATTTAACGGTATAATTAGGAGCTCCATTTAATAAAGTAGGATTTTCAAATTCACGCCAATCGTTGAATAATATTTCTAATGTTTTTCTATTATCATTTTGAGACGTTAAAGATGAGGTGGTTATAAAAAAGAAAGCCGATATAAAAATTAAAAATTTTTTCATAGTCTCAATTTATGAAAAAAAGGTTTAAAATTAATTACCTTAGTTTAATGAGATACCCCAAAAAGTTTTTAAAATTCTCTGTTATCTTGTTTTTTTTATTTGCTATTATCTTTCCATCTTATGGTCAAGAAGAGTTTATAGAAACTAGACCTGAAATAAATATAGTTTATATAAATGATGAGCCTATAATTGATGGAGAAGTAATTAATGATGAAGTATGGAATTCAATAATCCCAATAACTTCAATGACACAGATAACTCCAAATTTTGGTGAGCCATCAAGTGAAAAAACAGAGATACGGCTAGCTTATTCAAATAAGACTTTTTATATATCTGTAATTGGGTTTGATAATGATCCATCTAAAATAGTAGTCTCAGACTCAAGAAGAGATGCTAATTTAAATGATGAGGACAGTTTCTTGTTTATATTAGACACTTATAATGATTTTCAAAATGGTTTTCTTTTTGGAACTAATGCTGATGGAATGCAATATGATGCGCAAATAGATAATGAAGGTGTTGGTGGTTACAATCAAAATGCAAGACAAAAAGGAGGAACGCTAGGTGGAACAAACCTTAATTGGGATGCTTCTTGGGAAGTTAAAACTTCAAAAGGAGATTTTGGTTGGAGTGCAGAATTTTCAATTCCATTAAGGTCATTAAGATTCTTGCCTGGCGAAAATAAAACTTGGGGATTAAATTTTCAAAGAAATATTTCTAAAAATAGTGAAATTTCATATTGGGCATCTTTACCCCTTGGCTTTGATATTAAAAGAGTTTCGATAGCTGGGAAACTAAAAGGTCTTGACCTAAAAAATCCTAAGAATCTTAAAGTCATTCCTTATTCCCTTAGTAATGCTTCATATCAGATATTAGAAAAAGGTAAGAACGTATCTCTTGATTTAGACTCAGGTGTTGACATTAAATACAGCTTAACTCCTGGATTAACTCTGGATCTAACATATAATACAGATTTTGCACAAGTAGAAGTAGACGAACAGCAAATTAATCTTGATCGTTTCAATCTTTTTTTTCCAGAAAAAAGAGCATTTTTTCTTGAAAATGCAGGTCAATTTTCTGTAGGTAGTCCTGGAGAAGTTGATTTGTTTTTTAGCAGAAGAATTGGAATAGGTGATGAAGGTCAATTAGTTCCAATAAAGGGAGGAGGAAGAGTCTCTGGAAAAATTGGTCAAACAAATGTTGGTTTTCTGAATATGGTTACTGATGAAGTTTCTGATCAAAATATTTTTGAAAATAATTTTTCTGTAGCAAGAGTTAATCATGATTTTAATAATTCAAGATCTTCTCTTGGAATGATTTATGTAGGTAAAAATGAGATTGGTAATTCAAATAATGAATATAATAAAGTTTATGCTCTTGATGGTAAGTTAGCGCTTGGCAAAAAGGCTGATATTACTGGTTTCTTCTCAAAAAGTAATAGTCCCGATATAAATTCTTCTGATCATTCATTTAAGCTATCAGCGAATTATAATTGGAATGGATGGAGAATTAATGCGGGGTACACTGAAGTCGGAGAAGGCTTTAATCCTGAAGTCGGTTTTTTGATGAGATCTGCATTTAAGAAACCAGAGTTTTTAGTATTTAAACAAATAAGGCTTAAAGATTTTGGATCACTATTAGAAATCAGACCTCATGTTGCACATAGAAGTTATTTTGATTTTCAAGATAGACTGGTTAGCAGTTGGACTCATATTGACAATCATTGGGTCTGGCCATCTGGATTTGAAATTCATACAGGTATAAACATCACTTCTGAAGGAGTTTTTGAGTCATTTAAAATATCAGATGTTGAAGTTCCAACTGGAGAATATTACCATCAAGAATTTCAATTATATATTCAGTCTAATAGAAATACTGCTTTAAATTATACTAATAGAACAGTTATTGGTGGGTATTATGGAGGTGATAGATTATTGTTTTCAAATAATATAAACTATAGAATTGGAAATAAATTTAATTCAACCCTTAATCTTGATTACACAAAGCTTTCACTAGAGAATGGTGATATTAACGCGTTAATAACAGGGCTAAAATTAAGTTACTCTTTTACACCCAAAATGTACTTACAAAGTTTAATTCAATATAACAATGTTACAAATATTACATCTGTGAATACTCGTTTTGGAATGCTTCAAACTGCAAACTCTGGTTTATTTGTAGTTGTTAATTTTATTAGAGATTCTGACTGGTTTGACTATATAGATAGTAGAAGTGTCTCAGTAAAATACAGTTATCAGTTTGATGTATTGTAATTTGAAATTATTAAATTAAGGACATGAAAAAATTATTAAAAGCATTAAGCATATCCTCTTTGTTTTTTATTAGCTGTGAGAGTAATGAAAATGATTGGGTTAGTCTTTTTGATGAAGAAAGTCTTGAGGGGTGGGAAATGAAGATTAAAGGTTATGAGTTAAATAATAATTATCGAAATACATTCAGTGTTAAAGATGAGTCAATTAGAGTGTCATATGATAATTATGATTCTTTTGGAGAAAAATTTGGTCATCTATTTTATACTAAACAAAAATTTAAAAATTATCATCTAAAACTAGATTATAGGTTTTATGGAGAA
>JAQXBP010000020.1:0-36148 GCA_029252345.1 Flavobacteriaceae bacterium
TCCCTTATTATAGCACTGCTAATTTCAACTAATTGTGAGTAAGCTGTCATCTCTAAAGCAGTTCTAGTTTCAATCCATGCAATAGCTAAATCCTCTGCAGAAACTATTTTTTTTCTGAATTTTGGTGAAAGTACATTGTAGAGTTGGTCATAGTGATACTTGCTAAGTCCGTCTGCTAACGACTCGTAACTAGATGTGTTGATACCAATTTTTTCTGGATTTTTACTAACTATGTAATCTTTTAGCGCTTCCCATTGATTGGGTTGTTTTTCTTTATTCCAGATTGATGGAATATTATCTCCAAAAGCGTACCTAGCTATCGCAACTGACTCAAATTTTTTAGATTTTGTATCTAAAGAAAAAACAACAATTGTTGTTCTTCTTGCATTTAGCCATGTTGGAGGAAGCATAGTTTTAATTATTGGATCTTCATTGTATTCTCTTGCAATTAAGACCCACATATCAACACCTGTTTTTTCCATAAGCTCAGGCAATAAATTATTAAATCTCTCCTTTTGGAGTTTGTTTACAAAATCCGCTCTTTCCTTTAATGGAAGGATGTCTTGCGTGTAAAGATTTGAAACAAATAATACGGTAATTAATATTAATATTTTTCTCATAGTTAAGTAAAATATAAATATAAAAAATATTACTTTAGTGATAAATGTTTCAATATGTCTGATCAAAAAGATTCTAAACTTAAAGCCTTACAATTAACACTAGATAAACTGGATAAAACATACGGTAAAGGGTCCGTAATGAAACTAGGTGATCAAACTATTGAAAAGATTGAAGCTATTTCTTCAGGCTCAATAGGACTTGACATTGCATTAGGAGTTGGGGGATATCCCAAAGGCAGAGTTATCGAAATATATGGTCCTGAATCATCTGGAAAAACAACATTAACACTTCATGCAATTGCAGAATGCCAAAAGGAAGGTGGCATAGCTGCCTTTATAGATGCAGAGCATGCTTTTGATAGATTTTATGCTCAGAAATTAGGGGTAGATTTAGGAGAGCTTGTTATCTCTCAGCCAGATAACGGTGAACAAGCACTTGAGATAGCAGATAACTTAATATGCTCTGGAGCTGTAGATGCTTTAGTCATAGATTCTGTTGCAGCTTTAACTCCAAAAAGTGAAATTGAAGGTGAAATGGGTGATTCTAAAATGGGTCTTCATGCAAGATTAATGTCACAGGCTTTGAGAAAATTAACCGCTTCAATAAGCAAAACAAATTGTACTGTGTTTTTCATTAATCAATTAAGAGAAAAAATTGGAGTAATGTTTGGAAATCCTGAAACAACAACGGGAGGTAACGCGCTAAAATTTTATGCTTCTGTAAGAGTAGATATAAGAAGGTCGACACAATTAAAAAATTCTGAGGGAGGTGTTCTTGGTAATAAAACAAGGGTTAAAATTGTAAAAAACAAAGTTGCTCCGCCGTTTAAGACTACTGAATTTGACATAATGTATGGTGAGGGAATTTCTAAAATTGGTGAAATATTAGATATTGGTGTTGAACATGATATAATTGAAAAAAGTGGATCATGGTTCAGCTATGGGGGAAGCAAGTTAGGCCAAGGAAGAGATTCTGTAAAAGCTATTTTAAAAGACAACCCCGAGTTAATGGAGGAATTAGAACAAAAAATTCTTGAACAGCTTAACGCTGATTAGGATAATATTTTTTTCCAATTATCTGTAGCCTTTACTGCAGCTTGTTTTGGATCGTTTTCTAGCTCCTGTCTTATTTTATTATAAGCAATCATTGTTAAGGATGGTATGTCCTTTTCTGTAAGCCCTTCCACACTTATTTTGTCTAAAACTTTAACTCTCAATTTTCCCAGTGAACCGAATTTTGGATACCACGGATGCTTTAATTTTAAGTCATAAAACACAAGTGGAATTATTGGAAGATTATTTTCAATTGCTATTTTAAAAGCTCCTCTTTTAAAGTCAGCCAAAAGAATAGTGTCATCTAAATAATTGGTTTCTGGAAAAATACATACATTATAACCCTCCTTTAACATCTCGTTTGCTTTGCCATAAACCTCAAATCTGCTTTTAGAGTCTGATCTATCTACCATTATTGCTGCACGCTTATAGATATATCCAAAAAAAGGAATCTTGTATAATTCTTTTTTTCCAACAAAAACAAATGGCTTCTTACATGTAATTAACATAAGGAAAACATCCATATGACTAGAATGATTAGCAATTATCAGACAATTTGTGTCCGACTTTAACTTCTCCTTGTTCTCTACCTTAACGTAATAGCCACTTCCATGTAAAGTTATTCTTGCCCAAATATTTCTTGCAATCCAAAACAATTTAGAATAAGCCTTAGGAAGAAGTAGTATTAAAACTAGGAAAGGGAAGTATATTAAAACCTGAATTCCTGCAAGAAAGTAGAACCAAAATTCTAACCAAATTTTTAAAAAGAATTTTTTAATCATCTCTTAAATTTTGACATTGCCTTTTCAAAGGTAACAGGTATTTTGTTTCAAGGTCAAAAAAAAATATCTTTGTTTTGTAAAACTTTCTAATGGCCAAAATATTAACAGGCATTCAATCAACAGGAACTCCTCACCTTGGCAATATCCTTGGAGCAATTATTCCCGCAATAGAAATGGCTAATTCATCTAATGAAGAGTCTTATCTTTTTATTGCTAACATGCATTCCCTAACACAAATTAAAGATTTAAATGTCTTAAACGAAAACACCTTTTCAACAGCAGCAACATGGCTTTCTTTTGGGCTAGATCCTAATAAAAGTTGTTTTTTTAGGCAAAGTGATGTGCCTGAGGTTACTGAGCTAGCCTGGTACTTAAGTTGTTTTTTTCCTTATCAAAGACTAAAGCTCGCCCATTCTTTTAAAGATAAAGCTGATAATTTAAAAGATGTAAACTCTGGACTTTTTTCATACCCAATGCTAATGTCAGCCGATATATTAATGTATGACGCCAATATTGTTCCTGTTGGAAAAGATCAACTACAACATCTAGAAATGACAAGGGATGTAGCTACACGATTTAACAATTTAATGGGAGACACATTTGTAATACCTGAAGCTAAAATTCAAGATGACACAAAGTATATTATTGGAACAGATGGTGAAAAGATGAGTAAATCTAAATCCAATATCATTGACGTTTTTCTAGATGATAAAAAACTAAGGAAACAGATAATGAAAATTCAAACTCAAAGCTTATCAGTAGAAGAGCCTAAAGATCCTGATAAATGTAATGTTTTTAAATTGTTTAAAGTAATAGCTACATATGAAGAGACTGAAAAGTTGCGCTTAAGATACATTAAAGGGGGGATAGGTTATGGCGAGGCAAAAGAGCTCCTATATAATGAGACTTTGAATCGCTTCTCAGAAAACAGAAAAATGTTCTTTGAACTAAACAACAACAGAGATAAAGTTGAGCAATTATTGTTAGATGGGGCATTGAAAGCAAGAAAACAAGCGCAAAATGTTCTTAAAAGAGTTAGAGCTCGTGTTGGTTTTTAACTGTTTTTTTTTAAATTTACTTAATGACAGTTTTTAAAGACATTGTTGAATTATTACACAATAATGATTGTGTAATTTTGCCTAGCTTTGGGGCTTTTGTTCTCAAGAAAAAGTCTGCAAAAGTAATAGGTAATGAATTTATTCCTCATGCTAAAAACGTCTCTTTTAATGCAATGCTTAAAGAAAATGATGGATTATTGGTTAAGCACATAAGTAGAGTTAGAAAAATATCATATGCCAAAGCCTTTAATCTTGTAGAAGATGAGGTTAAGTCATTTAAGAAAAAGCTTTATAAAGACCTGCTTGTTGAGGTTAAATCATTAGGTATTTTTGAGCTAAAGAATGAAAACAACATAAACTTTAACCCTGACTTCTCAATAAATTTTGATACTTCTAGCTTTGGGCTTCAATCATTTTCAAAAGAACTAATACTTAAAAATGTAAAAGAAAAATCCAAAAATGAGAGATCTTTAATTTCAAGTTCTATCTTAAAAAGTGCAGCAATATTCATTGGCTTAATTGGAGTAAGTTATTTTAGCTATTTTAATTATACTAATTATATGGACAATGAAAAACTTAATAATATTGCAATTGCTCAAGAAGAAATTCTTAAAAACGTTCAGGCTGCAACATTTGATTTAGGTGAGCTTCCACTAATTAGTGTCACAGTGTCTGCTCCAAAAGTTGATCAAAGTTCTCCTTATTTTAGTGTTATTTCAGGCTCTTTTAGATCAAAGGGTAATGCTCAGAAACAATTAAATAACTTAATTAGCTTAGGGTATAAAGCATCCTATACCTCGATAAATCCAAAAGGTCTTTACAGGGTTGCTTATGCTAGATTAAAAACTCGAAATGAAGCTGCTTCTCTTATCTCAATAATTAAAGGTAATGGTCAAGACGCCTGGTTGTTAATTGAAAATTAATATTTATCCAGCCATATAGTTGGGTTTTCTGGCTTCAGCTCATTAAAGATATTAAACTTTAATACGGTTTTTCCTGTTGATTCATTTGTAAAAACAATTCCTATTTCATCATTTGCCTTTATTTTATCTCCTTTTTTAACAAATATTGATGATAAGTTTTGATAGTTAGAGATGTATTTACCGTGTCTAACTAATACTCCTGGATTTCCCCCAGAAAAACCATATACAGACAATACCTCTCCGTCAAAAACAGAGTAAGCTACTGAATTAGCTGATGTTGCAAGAGATATTCCATTACTATTAATTGTAGTTGTCCTTACAACTGGATGTGGCTGCGTGCCAAATCGTCTTACAACTATCCCTTCCTTTAATGGCCATGGAAGTCTTCCTTTGTTGGCTTGAAAATTTGTTGAAATTAGCCTGCCTTCAGGAGTTAAAGCAAAATTTGAAGAATTATTATTCTTGTTAGATTCAGCTATGGCTAATCTTATTAATTTTTGAATTTCATTGTCAATAAGCTTTGTTTGTTTTTGTTTTTCATTAATTTCTGAGGCATAGTTTTTTTGATTTTTTAATAAGTTTCTAAATAAAGAATTTTGTTCTTGTTTTTCCTCAGATAAAGACTGTTTTACCAATCTATTCTCGTCAACAATATCCTGTTTATCCTTTTTGCGAATTTGAAGACTGTCAATGGTTTGTGAAATTTGAGCTTGAATTAAAATAATTTTATCAGCCTGTTTCTTTCTAAATTTTGAGTATTGTTTAAAATATTGGAATCGTTTGAATGCCTGGTTTATATTTTCGGAGGCAAATAAAAACATTAATTTCATTTGAGTAGATTTCTTCTTATATGAGCTATAAATGATTTTCTCATATTCTTCCTTAAGTTTAATTAAGTCTTTTTCTAAACCAGATAGTTTCTCTGTTTGATTGTAAATAATATTTGTTAAGTTGTTTAATTGTGAATTATTAATATTAATAAGTTTGTCTCGAACAGAGATCCTTAACTGTAAATCCTCTAAGTCGTTCGCTAAATTCTTTGATTTTTTTTTAGAATCTGAAATCAAAGAGTTTATTTGGCTTATTTCCTTTTTTAGAGAGATTTTTTGAGCCTCTAGCTTCTTTTGCTTAGCCTCATAATTTTGGGCATTCAATGGGATAATTGAGAACAGTAATAAAGAAAAAGCTATTTTACTTAAGAATTTCATCTAAAGTTTTGATTTTATAATCAGTAGGTATTTCCATTGGAAAAGTCAAGTTGTCAGGAAAGTCAAATTGTGAATATTCTAGATTAATTTTTATAATTTCACTTCCTTTAATATAAGAAATTAAAACGTTGTTAGGGAAAGCTTTATCTTCAAGTATTTTATAATTACTATAATCAACAGTGATTAATGCTGATAAAAGTGGCATATATATTCTTTGCTGATCAAGCTTAAAAGTATTGGGGTTAATAAACAGAGTTGACTGAATACCTTTTGAAGATTTCAAGACATAATAATTTGGATTTTCAACTCTCTCCCAATCACCTTTACCAATATCTAAGATTGGGTTACCAAAAAGAACATTTTGAAAAATTTCAACAGGGTTTTTAACTCCTAACGCTCTCATAATTAAGTCTAAGTCTTGGTTGATATATGTTTTTTGAAATTTCTCATAAAACAAAACTTTTTGATTGGTTAATAAAATTTTGGCTATTGGAACTATCATGGTTGCGCTCATCCATAAAAGTTTGTTTTCTAAAGCTCTTAAACTTAAATTAATGGTTTGATTTGATCGTCCGTTATTAAATTCTACTTTAACTCTATTTCTAAGATTATCAAACTTAAGGTCAGCTTTTCTTGAATTTTTTAAAATTTCGGATAATTCAATTTTATTTGCAGGTGTATCGGTTACAATCTTTTTTTTTGAAGAACATCCTTGCAAGAAAAACAAAAAGAGTATAGAAAGTATAAAAGCTTTTTTTAAAAATCTATTTTTCATTATTATTGATTTGAGAATAGTCGCCTAAAAAAATTTCTTTATTAGATCCGTCATAATTACAATTGCTTCCTAATATAGAATTGTTAATGTTTGCGTTTGAAATATTTGAGTCATTGTATACTATTGATGATTGAATCTTAGAGTCCGTAATAACACAATTGTTGCCAATTGAGACATTGGGGCCAAGCGTTGAATTTTTAAGAGAGACATTCTTGCCAATAAAAACAGGATCATTTATTATGACCTTTCCTTCTCGTGAGAAGTTGTTCTCATTACTATATTTCTCTTTTGATTTCATTATTGTTTTTGCTGATTCTAGCAATAACTGAGGGGTTCCACAATCCATCCATGTTTCAATCTCTTGAGATTTAAAAATCTTATTCTTCTCAATCATTTTCTCAATACCATAATTTAAAAGATATTCTCTGCCTGGCTCTAATTTTTCCTTAAGATGTATTTTGAGTTCATCACGAAGAAATGAAGATTCTTTAAAATAATAAATCCCAACTACTGCTAAATCTGAAACGAAATCTTTCGGTTTTTCAATTAACTCTTTAATATTGTGCTCTTCATCAAGATTTACAACTCCATAACTTGAAGGATCTTCAACTTTTTTAACCCAAATCATCCCATCTGCATTTAAGTCAATTTCAATTTTGCCTTGAATCATTGTGTCAGCATAAGCAATGATAGCTGGCCCAGACAAAGACTCTTCTGCGCACATTATTGCATGACCTGTCCCTAATTTATCCAACTGTCTATAAACCTTGGTTTTTGCATTATATTTTTTAGAAATTAAGGTTAATGAATCAACAACTGTAGAGTCAAAATACGCCTCCTCTCCAAGAATATATACTATTTCCTCAATTTCAGATGAAAGTGTTGAGGTAATTTGATCAATCAAATGTTCAACTATTGGCTTGTCTATTATCTCTAATAAAGGCTTTGGCCTGGATAAGGTAAAAGGCCTAAGCCTTGTTCCTCTTCCAGCCATTGGAATAAATATTTTCATTTGTCTGATTTAAAATCAAAAATACAAAAAGTGTATGATGTAGTTTTTTTATTTAGGAATTCAATGCTTCAGCTCCACCAACAATTTCTAAAATTTCATTAGTAATTGCAGTTTGTCTTGCTTTATTATACGTAAGCTTAAGCTGATCTCTAAGGTCCGTAGCGTTATCTGTAGCTTTGTGCATGGCAGTCATTCTAGCTCCATGCTCTCCTGCAATAGAATCTGAAATAGCTTTAAATAATTGAATTGCTAGAGACTTAGGTATTAATTCTTCAAGAATTTTTGTTCTATTTGGTTCAAAAATATAGTCTCCTGGAACATTGCTCGTATCACCTGAGTCGTCAAGAATTGGCAAAAATTGTTCTTTGGTTATAATTTGAGTTGCTGCATTTTTAAAGTGATTATAAACTAGTACTATTTCGTCATACTCTTCGTTTTCAAATCTTTGTGTAATATTTTCAGCAATTTCTTTTACAGAAGAATAAGAGAAGTTGTCATATACTTCATTATGAGAACTAATTACATTAAACTTTTTTCTTAAAATATCGTTTCCCTTTTTTCCAATAGTTAAAAGGTCTGGAGTATTAGAGCCATATTCCGAAGCCAGACTATAGGTTTCTTTAATTATGCTAGAATTAAATCCTCCACAAAGACCTTTATTAGATGTTACAACAATTAAGAGAGGTTTTTTTAATTCTCTTTTTTCAAATAAAGGGCTAGACTCATCTGAATCAACTGAAGCAGATATGTTTTTTATTAATTCTGAGAGTTTGTTAGAATATGGTAATGTAGCGGTAATTGAATCCTGTGCTTTCTTCAACTTAGCTGCAGAAACCATTTTCATAGCATTTGTAATCTGCATCGTTGATGAAACAGAACTTATCCTATTTCTAATCTCTTTTAACCCTGACATATATTAAAACGTTTTTGAGATTTTTTCAGCAACTTTTCTTATTTCATCTGTCTCTTTGTCTGAGATTTTTCCAGACTTTAATTCAGCCAAAAGTTTCTTATTATTTTTCCTAAGTTCTTGAAGAAAAGCTTCCTCAAAAGCTTTTACTTTATTAACAGGAACATCCTTAAGAAGATTTTGAGAACCGGCATATATTATTGCAACCTGATCTTCAACCTGGAAAGGATCATTTTGATTTTGTTTCAAAATTTCTACATTTCTTCTACCTTTTTCAATAACGTTTTGTGTTGCCGCATCAAGGTCAGATCCAAACTTGGAAAAAGCTTCAAGCTCTCTATACTGAGCTTGATCCAGTTTAAGTGTTCCTGCAACTTTTTTCATAGACTTAATCTGTGCAGACCCTCCAACCCTAGAAACTGAAATACCTACATTAATCGCAGGTCTTACACCTGAGTTAAACAAGTCTGATTCTAAAAATATTTGACCATCAGTAATAGAGATTACATTTGTCGGAATATAGGCTGAAACATCTCCCGCCTGAGTCTCAATAATGGGAAGTGCAGTAAGAGAGCCTCCTCCTTTAACTTTGGATTTTAAAGATTCAGGTAAGTCATTCATTTCACTTGCAACCTTATCATCATTAACAACTTTTGCTGACCTCTCTAAAAGCCTTGAGTGTAGATAAAAAACATCTCCTGGATAGGCTTCTCGTCCCGGAGGTCTTCTAAGAAGAAGCGAAACTTCTCTGTAAGCAACCGCTTGTTTAGATAAATCGTCATATATAATTAAAGCAGGTTTCCCTGTATCTCTAAAATACTCACCAATACATGCACCTGCGAATGGAGCAAAAACTTGCATTGGAGCAGGGTCAGAGGCATTAGCAGCTACAATTACTGTATAATCTAGAGCTCCCTTTTCTTCTAAAGTCTTTGCAATTCCTGCAACAGTAGATGCTTTTTGACCAATTGCAACATAAATACAAAAGACTGGTTCTCCTGCGTCATAAAATTCTTTTTGATTTAATATGGCATCAATACATACTGTTGTTTTACCCGTCTGTCTATCTCCAATCACTAATTCTCTTTGACCTCTTCCAATGGGGATCATAGCATCAATAGATTTTATTCCTGTTTGGAGAGGCTCATTTACTGGTTGACGATAAATAACACCTGGTGCTTTTCTTTCTATTGGCATATCAAAAAGCTCTCCTTTTATTGGTCCTTTTCCGTCAATTGGATTTCCTAAAGTATCAACAACTCTTCCTAAAATTCCTTCACCAACTTTTATGGATGCAATTTGGTTTGTTCTCTTAACAGTGTCACCTTCCTTAACCCCCTTAGAGGATCCAAATAATACAACCCCCACATGATCTTCTTCCAAGTTTAACACCATCCCCTGAAGATCATTATCAAATGAAACTAGCTCTCCATATTGAGCATTAGAAAGACCATATACTCTAGCTATACCGTCTCCTACTTCAAGTACTGTTCCAACCTCATCAAATGATGACTGGAGATCTGCTGACTCAAGTTGTTTTTTTAATAGTGCTGAAACTTCAGCTGGTTTAATTTTTTGCATTTCTTAATTTTTAATTTGTTGTTTTTAATTGCTTTTTCATTTTTTCTAATCTTTTTTTAACACTCGCATCTAATCTGGTGTTGTCAAAATCTAGAGTAAATCCTGCAATTAAATCTTTATCTTTCTTTTTTGTCAATTTTATCTTTCCTGCTTTAATTGAAGACAGATATATCTCTATTGTTTTTTCAAGATTTTCTGAAATGTTAACAGGGGTTGTAACTGTGACCTCAACAATATCATTGTAAATATTGTATTGTTGAACAAAAACCTCACAGACATCTAAAAGCATATCTAATCGGTTGTTTAATGATAGAAGGTTTAGTAAAATTGAAATATTAGGCAAAGACTGGTCAGTTAATTCATTCAAAAGTTTTGTCTTGTTTTCCCTTGAAATTGTAGGATTAGAAACAAACTCTTTTAAATCATCTGATTCTTCTAGAATATTTATTAATGAATTTATTTCATCAAACATAACGTCTAAATTGCCCTGCTCAATAGAGTGGCTTACTAACGCTTTTGCATATCTTTTAGAAGAAGTTCCTAGAGCCATAATTATTGGTCAAATTTTTTCTCTTTTAATAGTTTATCAATATATTCTTGATGACTTTTATCATTATCAAGCTCTTGCTCTAAAACCTTAGAAGCAATGTCAATTGAAAGATCTGCAACTTGATTTTTAATTTCATTCATAGCTGACCTTTTTTCATTCTCAATTGATGTGCGTGCTTGAGCTAAAATATTTTCAGCTTCTGAACGCGCATCAGATTTTGCCTGCTCAACAAGCTCTTTACCTGATTGTTTTGCTTGATTAATCATAGCATCACTTTCAGCTCTAGCTTCTTGGAGGATTTTTTTATTTTCTGCCTGAAGATTTTCCATTTCTTTCTTAGCTTCCTTGGCAGAATCAAGAGAATCCCTAATAGATTTTTCTCTTTCATTTATTGTGTCTAATATTGGTTTCCACGCAAATTTTCTAAGCAAGAAAATAAGAGTAACAAATATTAGCGTCTGCCAAAAGAATAGGCCAGATGAAAATTCACTTATTAATTTTTCCATAAACTAATTCAATTAGTTAACTGCAAATAAGGCAGCAAAAGCAATTCCTTCAACAAGTGCTGCTATTACAATAGCTGCTACAAGAATTTTATTTGAAGCGTCTGGCTGTCTTCCGATTGCATCCATTGCTCCACGGCCGATAAGTCCAATTCCGATCCCTGTTCCAATGATTACAAGTCCTGCTCCGACTATTTTAGGTATTTCCATTTTTATTTATTTAAGTTATACATTTATTTAAAGTTAATGATCGTCCTCCTGAACAGCAAAGCCAAAATAAAGTGCCGACAAAAGAGTAAAAATATACGCTTGTAAAAGTGCCACTAAAACTTCGATTATTGATATAAAAAATACAAGGACGAGTGATAGGCTAGATCCAACAAGATTTTTAAAAATAAAAATTAGTCCAATCAAGCTATATAATACAATATGACCTGCAAGAATATTTGCATACAACCTTATCATTAATGAAAAAGGTTTTATAAATACTCCCAAAAGTTCTATTGGTGCCAATAAAGGTTTAAGCCAAACTGGAACACCTGGCATCCAAAAAATGTGTTTCCAATATGTTTTGTTGGCAGTAAGGTTTGTAATTAAAAAAGTAATCAATGCTAACCCAAATGTTACAGCTATGTTTCCCGTTACGTTAACACCTAATGGGCTCAAACCAAGAAGATTTAGAAACCAGATGAAGAAAAATAAAGTAAGCAAAAAGCTCATGTACTTTTTGTAATTATTTTCTCCAATACTTGGAATAGCAATTTCGTCTCTAATTAAAATTACAATTGGCTCAAAAAACCGACCTACTCCTTTTGCTATTTGATTGTTTTCTTTATATGATTTTGCAAGTGATGTAAATAACATAAACATCAACATCGATACGAGTAAAATAGAGAAAACACTTTTTGTTATTGACAAATCTAGAGGCTTCAGGTTTGTTACTTCTCCTTCATCATCATAGGATATCTTTCCTTCTTGATTCGTTTCATATATTTTTCCATGATAAAGCTTGTAATATTTTCCTGAAGATTCTACAACATTTTTTCCGTGATCTAGCTTTGAGGACATAAAGAATTTTAGACCTTCGTCAACTAATATTACTGGAAGTGGAAAGCCGTAATAAATTTTTTCGCCCGTTTTTTTGTCCTTAGTTGAAAATAAAGAAAAGTCATGAGAGTCTTGAACATGATGATAAATATACTCCGTTATCTCCTCTTGGAGCGATTGTTTTTTTTCTTCTTCTTTGGCATGAGCGAAAGATGCAGATAGTAGTATCAGGGATAGGAAAAAAGATCTGCTTTTAATATATATCATGCTTCAACAAACTAGATTACGTTTTGCGCGACAAATGTAATATATAAATAGATATTTTTAAAATCATTTGAGGTCAAAATTTAAAAAGTTATTTTAAATTTTTTGTCTGAGAAATTATTAAAAAAATTATAAGGATTATGCCTGAAATTGAAAGGGCTAAAGTGAAATAATTGTTTTCGTTTTCAAAGCGCATGTCAGCCCATTCTCCAATCATTGAAGACAGGTACATGATTGCTGCAATCTGAAAAACTAATCCGGAGAATACAAGCCATGGTTTAGGCTGTTTTTTCACGTGGGTCGTTAAAGTTTGTAATCTTTTTTAGGGGTGCTATATTGGTTGCATCATTTTGCATAGATGACTTTGCATTAAAAACAGCTCCAGACTCTACAATTAATTTCGACATCACCACGTCTCCGTGAACCTCACCTGTAGATCTAATTGACAAAAGATCTTCAACGTGGATTGTTCCGCTAAAGTTTCCTTCAATATCGGCTGAAGAACAAACTATAGTTCCGTCTATTTTTCCGTTCTTACCTATAACCACTTTTCCTTTTGTTTCTATGTTACCTTCAAAAGAACCATCAATTCTGAAATCTGATTCAGAAGTAAAATTTCCTGTAAAGCTGCTATTCTTTTCAATAGTATTACAGCTTGCTGATAAATCGTAATTTTTCATTTTTTCAAAATTGGGAAATAAAACTACAATTTTATTTTCAATAAATATCTTTTTTATTAGTAATATTGCGCTGATAATCAGTATGTATATGTCAAAAAAAGTAAAAATTATTTGTGATGATATCGAGCATAACCTAGTGATGGTTGAAGACAAAACTATATTAGAGTTAGCTCTTGAAAACGACATAGATGCTCCATATTCCTGTCAAGGAGGCATCTGTAGCACTTGTCTGGCTAAGCTTGATAAGGGCTCTGTTGAAATGGCTAACAACCAAATATTGACTGACGATGAGATAAAAGAAGGGTATATTCTTTCATGTCAGGCTAGGCCAACCTCTAATGAAGTTGAGGTTAATTATGATGAGGTTTAGCTAAATTTAAAATTTCTAATGCTTTTTCAATTACCTCTTTAGGATTAACTGATCTAAAAGCGCTTTCATAGCCCTTTGGAATTTTGTTCCCAAAAACAGAAGTGGGTATATCGGGATACAAGTTTCTATCAACCATTATTGAATTTTCTATCCCCTGATCAAAAGGTGTAAAACCACAAAAAGGATGAGTCATTCCCCATATTGTAAGAACCGGAACTCCACAGTTAGCTGCGATGTGGCCATTCGCAGAGTCCATTGATATCATAAGGTCAGCATAGCTTATTATGTTAATTTGTTCCGTTAAGTTAAATGACGAAGCAACATCCGTTACATTGTCATAGGCCTTTTCCCAAATCTTAATTTGCTTTAACTCGTTTTCTCCTCCTCCAAAAAGATAAATTATATGGTCCTTTTGAAGATAAGCTATTACATTTTGCATCAAGTCTAATGGATAGTTTTTTCCTGCGAAGGAAGCAAATGGGGCTATTGCTATTATTTTTTTGCCAGCACTTTTAGATAGAGTTTTTTGTTCCACTGAATTTTCAGGCAAAAAGGGTTTTATTGGGTACTCATGGTTTGTAAGGTCAATTGGAAAGCCAAGACGTCCAAAAACATCACAGTATCTATAATGTATGGGAGTTAATGGTTTAAATTTTTTGTTGTTTTTTTGAGTTAGTCTTTTTCTATCTGCTCTTCCCTTATCGATTGACTGAACTTTTATAAAGACCATTCTGAAAAACATTTTGAGAATCTTAGTTCTTAAAACATTGTGTAGATCTGCTACTCCTTTTATCTTCTTTTTTCTTAAGAGTTTAAATAGTTTAAACAACCCTTTTAACCCTTTAAAGTCATTATTAAAATCAACTGAAACAAACTCAATATTATCAAACTCTTTGAATAAAGGTTCCGCAAAGCCTCTAGAAACAAAAGTTATTTTTTGATTAGGGTAAGTATTAAAAAAAGATCTTAAGACGGGAACTGTCATGGCTATATCGCCAAGAGCTGAAAATCTAAAAACCAGAATAGATTTATCCTTTTTTTGACTCATCTTTTTTATACAACACAGGGTTTAGCGACTCATCATTATACATTTTCATTTGCTTATAAACTCGCATTTTTTTCTCACCGCTTGCAATATCTTCAAGAAGCTGGTCTATTGATTCTGAAAGATCTTTTCGTTGGTCAAGTAAGACATCTAGCTTTGTTTGGCAGTTTTCTTTATGATCATCACTCACGCCTGCCCTTTTTGCCTCTTCATCCATGTGATAGATTTTTAATATTAGTATTGAAAGCCTGTCCATTGCCCATGCTGGACTTTCTGAATTTACCTTAGCTTCTTTTATAGGGTCTACATCTGAATATAGGTTTAGAAAATATGAATCGATATATTCAACCATTTCTGTTCTGTTTTGATTTGAACTGTCAATCATTCTTTTTAGTTTCATGCCTTCGATAGGGTCAATTTCAGGGTCTCTAATTATATCCTCATAATGCCACTGCACAGTATCTATCCAGTTTTTCTCATAAAGCAAATGCTCAAAACTTTTCTTTTCGTAAGGGTTTACAGGCAAGCGAGATATATCATCATGAACGTGATAATCGTTTACAGCTTTTTCAAATATTTCAATTGCTAGCTTGCTGATATTAGTGTTATTCATATTAAAAATTTAAAAATTATAATAGATGCAATTAAGGACATAAAGATAAAGCTTACATATGAACTCTTTAATTTTTTTACAAAAATTTGAGATACCATATAAACAAGAGGAAGTGAAAGATAATGAAACTCTGAACCGCTGAGTTGCTGATCCATGGAAAAGAACAAGCAAGTTAATATAAAAAACAATACACCTAAACCATCAATAATTCTTCTTCTCAAGCTAAAGGTTCTTAAGAATTTAATTATAACTGAAATTACAAATAAGACAACCACAACAAGTATTGGGACATAAGAATATGTTAGATTAAAGCTATTCTTAGAGAGCATCAAAAAAAACCTAGATGAATTAGGTATAAAGTTATACTCATCTGTCGCTTGAAGTTGATCTGCAAAAAAGTAAGAAGAAAATAGATAACTATCTAATGATAAAAAAGATAAAAGTACATATGCTGATGGCAGAATTATAAGTGGAGTCATAAAGATTATTAAATAATGTTTTAAGTCTCTCTTAATGTTTGCGGTAACCAAAGCCAGAAGAGGGTAGATGAAAATAATTAGGTTATCCAAAATTATCAAAGAGGAAAAACTTAGTAAAATACAGGCGTCAAATAATCTTTTAGTTTTTTTTGAGTTATTATTACGCTCAAAAAATATTCTCACATTTCTCCATGCTGCCCAGATAGCAGCTGATGACAATATAAATCTCATATCAACAGATTCAATTGGGTAGGACATAACAACTAATGGGTATAATAATAAATGGTATGCATTTCTATTTGACCTTTCAATACTAAGTTGTCTGGTCACTGTGTCAATTGCATAATTAGAAAGAAGCAATGCTCCAAATATTAATATTACATTTAAATTTTTTGACTCTACAAAAGACCAACTTACTTCTAGAGTTGTGTAATAATATGAAACTCCGAATAAAAGAAGTGTTGATATACCAACTGAATTATAAGAAAATTTTTCAAAAGTCTTTGCAATCATATTTCAATGTATTAATTTTATAGAATAAATTTTGTTATGGTTAAAGATTTTTTTTACTCAATTGCATGGCTTTTTGAACAAGTTTTTTTCTTTCCTTTTGATCTTTTAAGAAATATTCAGCTTGACAGCTGGTATATTGCTAACATAATAAGCTGGTCGTTTATATTGATTGGAATAGCGGGGGCTGCTTATTGGATAAAAAAATTAAAAGAATTTGATGATAAAGGAGAAGAGGATAAAGACAGTACCTCTCACTCTTTTTTATAAATCAAATCCAATATCTTTCCTGTAATACATTTTATCAAATTCTAACTTTTTAATTTCATTATAAGACTGCTTCAGTGCGTCTTGATATTTCTCCGCCTTTGATGTCACAGCTAACACTCTTCCTCCATTAGTTATAAAGTTGCTGCCTTGCTTTTTTGTTCCTGCATGGAAAACAGTAACATTCTTGGTTTCAGAAAGCCCATTAATAGTTTTTTCTTTTTCATAATCTTCCGGATAACCTCCTGAAACTAAAATAACTGTTGCTGCATAATTAGGGTTAATGTTTAAAGTAATCTTATCAAAATTTGAGGTTCCTAAAGAATCAAAAAGCTCTACAACATCGTTTTTTATTCTTGGGAAAACAACCTCTGTTTCAGGGTCACCCATCCTGACATTATATTCAATTACATATGGTTCTTCCCCTACCTTAATTAATCCAATAAAAACAAATCCAACATATTCCATTTTTTCTTTTATAATTCCATCAATTGTTGGCTTTATAATTTTATTTTCAATCTTTAATAAAAATTCATCGTCAAGAAAAGGGACTGGAGATATGGCTCCCATTCCCCCCGTGTTTAAGCCTGAATCTCCTTCGCCAATTTTTTTATAATCCTTTGCAAAAGGAAGAGTCTTATATGTCTTTCCGTCTGTCAAAACAAAACAAGATAGCTCAGCACCTTCTAAAAACTCTTCAACTACAACTTTTGAAGATGATTTTCCAAATTTCTTATCGATTATCATGCTTCTTATTTCTTTCTTGGCTTCACTTAAATCGTTTAATATTAAAACCCCTTTGCCTGCCGCAAGACCATCAGCCTTTAAAACATATGGTGGGGTCATTGTTTCTAAAAAACTATCAGCTAAATCAATATTTTCTGCATTAAAAGTTTTATGTCTTGCCGTTGGAATATTATATTTTTCCATGAAATCTTTTGCAAAGTCTTTACTTCCCTCCAATAAGCCTGCTTGCTTACTTGGCGAAATGATTTTAATCTTATTGAGTTCTTTGTCCGCCTTAAAATAGTCATATATTCCGTTTACAATTGGATCTTCTGGCCCCACAAAAACCATTGAAATATTCTTTTCTTTAACTACATTCTTAATTAGGTCAAAATCATTAACATTTCCTTCGATATTTTGAGCTAAAAGTGAGGTTCCACCATTTCCAGGAAGTGCATAAAGTTTTGTGCAATTTTTACTTATTGACATGCTCTGAATTATTGCATGCTCTCTTCCTCCTGAGCCTAAAACTAAAATGTTCATTGATTTAAAAATTTATTTATTGTAAGTTTTATTTTTTTGATCTGATTTCTGTCTGCTTTTGCTTTAAGTAGATTGTCTAAATTAATCATAAAAAATTCCTTAAGATTAATGCAGGTAAAATAGTTTCTTAACCCTGAAAGTCTTTGTTTGTGATTGTCGTGTTCAAGTCCTTCATCAATAAACACAACTTTTAACCCCATTGCTAGCGCAGGTAATGCGGCATGAATTCTTGACGTAATAAGGATTTCGCTATGTGCTATTTTTGTCAACATCTCTTCTGCTAATTTTAACCCCTTGTCATGTGAAACAATAGGGCTCTTTATAATCTGACTATGTCTTTGAATTATAGTTTTTTGATTGTTTAAGTGCTTGTTAAATTTTGATGATTTTAAATTATATACTATTTTTTTTAGTGGATACTTCAGGGTTGATATAAATAGTTGGCGGAGTGTTTTTGTGTTTATTAGCGGGTTTAGTCTGTCAAATGCGCCAATGACAATTATTCCCTTGGGCTTTGTATTCTTTTTTAAATATTTATTTCTGTCAAATGAGGTTGTAACACATGAGGAATAATAAGCGTTAATTCCATTTTCTAAAAGAATATCTCTAGTGTAATGGTCTCGACATCCTATCGGTTGATGTTTTTTAAAATATTCTAATGAATCTTTTTTAAGGAGTCTGCTTTGGGCTGAAGGGTTTATATGAAATGATATAAATAAAGGAATAATCTTATTGCTTGGTGGCCAGTTATTGGGCCTCTCCATAAACCATCCATTAATTATTGTTTTTATTTTATCATCATTGTATTTATCCAGGTTTTCTCTATCAAGAATTCTTGTCTTTTTTGAATCGACTATGTCTATTACTGCTTTTGTTTGAATATAATCTCCAATGTTTTTAGATCCAATAAACCCTAATACTGCAGTTTCCATTAGAAAATATTTTGCTTTATTTTTTCAGTTCGTTTAGAAATATCATATTTTCTAACAACTCGATTTCTAGCATTTTTAGAATCAGTAGCTCCTAAATCTGAATTAACAAACTCTACTATCTGCTCTATATCTTTTTCTGTGTCAAACAAAACTCCTGTTTTTCCTATTGCGTCAGGGATTCCAAAAACCCTAGAACCAATAGGGATGCATCCACACAACATTGCTTCACAAAGTGAATTTGGTAATCCTTCCAATCTAGAGCCTTGAAAATAAAATTTATTTTTTTGATAAAGTTCTTTCATTTGACTTCTATTTTGCACTCCCATTACTTTAATGTTAGACTCTAAATTTATAAAGTCTGAAATCCTTATGCCTGATTCACCTACAATTGTAAAATTTATATTTGGAAGAAGGGATGCCAGCTTGTTAAAAATATTCAACCCCTTAATGTTTATAACTCTTTTCTCAGAAAAAAATGCTGCTGTTAAAATTCCTGTTTTTTCTTCACTTTGATCGTAGTTCCAAAATCTTGTATCATATCCAGTGTTTATTTCTTTAATAACAATGTTTTTTTTGGAAGTAAAACTTCTTACTCCAGAAATAATATTAAATTTTTGCTTTGCGAAATCACAACCATTTTCTAGAGATTTATGAACTATCCAAACCTCGTTTACCATTTTGTAATTAAGTTTTGCAATTGTTGATCTTAAGCCTCCTTTTAAAAAAAGACCATGATTGTTTTTATTATCAACTATTGCATCGTATCCTCCAACAATGATCACAGATTTTTTTAAAAAAAGCTTGGAAATTAGGATTGGTATAAAAGAATGATAATCATTAAACCATGCAATTAAAAGCTTGGATTTGAAAATATAAAACACAGACAGCCAGCTTTCTTTTAATCTATTATATAAGAAATACATTAAAGTTTTCTCAGGCTCAGAATGAATTTTATAAACTTTAAGGCCTAAGGCTTCTAGAATTGAAATATCTGACTTTACAAAACTTCTTTCAATAGAATAGACAACGGTTACGTTATTTTTCAAGAGTTGAAGTTATTAAGTTTGTCTGCTATTGTTCTGTCATTAGAAAGTCGTGGAACCTTGTTTTGACCTCCCAACCTACCTACTGATTTCATATAATTGTTAAACCCTCCTTTTTCAACATTAACTACATCTAGTTGTTGAATTATGTTTCCAAGGACAAGATCTTTATAGTAAATGTTTTGGCTTATCATTTCTTTTTCCAGAGTTGCCGAAAAGCTATTAATATTTTCAGGTATTGTTTCAAACTCAACATACCATTCGTGACGGGGAAGTCCTTGCGAGGGATTAATGTTTGGAGCAACTGTAAACTCTCTTATTGTAACGCCATGATTTGCTGTTGCGATCTTCATTGCCTTCTCTACTTCCTCTGAAATTACGTGTTCCCCAAATGCTGAAAGGAAATGTTTAATTCTTCCTGACACAATAATTCTATATGGCTCTTTTGATGTAAACTTAACAGTATCGCCAATGTTATATGCCCACAGTCCTGCTGATGTAGAAATGATTAATAAATAATTCACCCCTAATTCAACATCTTTTAGGCTTATCCTCTCATAGTCTCCCTTCAAAAAATCTTTTGCCTTAATAAATTCGTAAAAAATGTCATTATTTAGAAGCAATAAAAGATCTGTTTGATCTTCTGTAAAAACATCTTGATACCCAAAAAACCCTTCAGAAGCAGGAAAGAGCGCTAAGGTGTCTATCTCTTTTCCAAACAGCTTGTCAAATGTTGATCTGTATGGTTCGTAACTTACACCGCCAAAAACATAAAGTGACAATTGTGGGAAAACCTCGCTAATTGTTTTATTTTCCTTTGAAACAATTTTTTCAAAATACATCTGAACCCAAGATGGTATTCCTGCTATGATTGTCATTTTCTCTCCAACTGTTTCTTCAATTATTTTATCGACTTTTTCTTCCCAGTCATCAATACAATTTGTAGACCAAGAAGGCTTTCTGTTTTTTAAAAAAAGCCTTGGAACATAATGAGCGCTTATTCCTGACAGTCTTCCTAGATAAACTCCGTTTTTCTTTTCAAGCGTTGGGCTCCCTTGTAAAAACATGTGTTTTCCATTAATTGGTTTATAGTTTTTTGTTTTTAAAAAATAGTTTAACAATGCATCTCTAGCTGAATTAACATGTGTCTTTATTGATTCTTTGGTTATGGGTATGTATTTTGCGCCAGATGTTGTACCACTAGTTTTAGCAAAATAGAGCGGTTTTCCAGGCCATAAAATATTTTTTTCTCCTGCAACAACCTTCTCTACATATGGCTTAAGCGCCTCGTAGTCTCTTACAGGAACTTTCTTTTTAAAGTCCTCATAAGATGAAATCTCTGAAAATGCATGGTCCATTCCAAAATTTGTATTTGACGCTGAGGAGATTAATTTATCAAATGTTTTAGCTTGCCATTTAACTGGATTTGAAATCCATTTTTTATTTTTTTTTCTAATTAGCTTGGCAAATAATATTGTTATTATTGTTTTCATTTAGAATTCAATGTAGTTCTCTGGGTCAACTGGCTCACCTTGATACCATAATTCAAAATGAAGATGTGGTCCAGTTGTTAATGACCCTGTGTTCCCTGTAAATGCAATTATTTCACCTGTTTGAATTATATCTCCTTGGGCTTTAACTATTGAGGAGTTGTGTTTATAAATAGAGGTTAGTCCGTTTAGATGTTCTGCAATAATAACAAAACCTGTTTCAGATGTCCACTCTGCAAAAACAACAATACCCTCGCTAATTGAATGAACTGGAGAGTTTTCGGGCATAGCTATATCCACTCCATAGTGTTTGTTTTCATAGTCAAACTCTGATGAGAGGTCTCCTTTTACTGGCGGAAACAAGACTGTTGTAAATCTATCTCCCTCAAGTTCAAATGCATTATACTTGTCTTCTTCGTCTACAAGCGCTCTTAAAAGCGAGTCTTCTTTGTTTGTTTTGATAAGCTCAAGCTCTACTTGATTTGTTTCAAAGGCTCCAGTGTCATCATTTATGTCGTCAAAAGATATATTTCCTGAAAGAATGTTTTTCAATGATTTTATATAATTGCTTTGGGCTAAATAAAGATTTTCTAAGGAATCTAGTTTCATTGAATTTTCAACCGCATTCTCTCGTAGCTCAATACTGGTATAGCCTCTAAAATATTCTTTTAACGGTGTGAAATAAATCACAATAAAAGATGTGGATAATAATAATAAAAAAGCAAATAGCGATGATCCTACAAGGTTTATGGTTGAGGTGGAAAAAAGTTTCTTTTTTGCAAGTGTTTTTTCGTTAACTAAAAGAATATGAAAACGCTCAGACAGTTTGTCTAATAGAGTATGTTTTTTCTTTTTTGGCATTAATGCAAATATATGTATAGTTAGGCATAAGTTATTATCTGAATAATAAATTCATATTACAAAAAATAATTCTGTAAATTTGTTAAAAGGAACATAAGTTCCATAAATTTTCAAATATGATAGGTGGACCTCAAATTATTTTAATAGTTATCGTTGTTCTTTTACTGTTTGGTGGTAGAAAAATTCCTGAGCTTATGAAAGGGCTTGGTAGTGGAATTAAGGAGTTTAAAAAAGCTACTAAGGAAGAAGAAGAAGATACTAAAGAATAAATATCTTAATTGGCAAACTTCATTGTTGTGATAATCGTGTTTAACTCAAACATGTAGTTTCTTTTGCTTTCTGATGGTGCAAATGAAAATCCCTCTATTACAATCTTTCTTTTATTTATAGTATCATTAATTATGTAATTAATATAAGGGCCTGCCATAAAATCATTTTGGACCTCCCATGTTCCTTTAGTTAGTATGGCATCAAGACTGTTTACTTTTGTTTTATAATAGTAAGGAAGATATGCTCTTTCTGTAATCATATATGAACCTGGTACTCTTCCTGGAACAAAAATCTCTCCTATTGAGTCCCTTATTTTTGGTATTCTCTCTTCTATTTTTGTTAGATCTATATCTAGGGGGAGCGTATATGCAATTATGTTTAAATGACCTTTTACAACTTGTTTCTCTATCCACACAAAATTGGTTGTGTCTTTAACGGTTTCGTATGCGTCTGGGAAAATCAAAGCTATTCCTAGTCTTTCTTTTAATTCTTTATCCTTGTTTGGAGATATTGACATTCTTCTTATTTTCTCAATCCTTTCATTTTCATCAATAGACCTCATCAGTAAATCTTTGTTTTCTTCAAAATAATAATTCATTATGTCTTCGTCTTCCCCTGTTATAATAGCTGTTATTTGGGGTCTTGCCCAAAGATTTTTTATTATCCTAAAGCCTTGACCTGTTGTGTCTTTATTAAAAAATATTATGTTTCTACTGCTTCTTGCAAAGCCAGTAAAAATAGACGGGTCTAGATGGTACAGGTCGTATTTTGGTTCATCAAAAGGAAGGCCTTCATATGGCTCTGTTAGGGCTTTTTTTATCTGTTTACCTAGATTGTTTCCCCAAGCACTCTTGTCCATAACTACTGTTAATGTATTAATGTTTCCGTTAGACTCTGGAACAAATGCTTTTGAACTATCTGATTGGCAAGAAGCAAACAATAGAGTAATTAATAATAGTACTTTCTTTTTAAGAATCATCTGATAAGGCTTTAACTCCTGGAAGAATCTTACCCTCTAAGCTTTCTAAGAGAGCTCCTCCTCCAGTAGAAATATAGGTAACCCATTCTTTGTTTCCAAGCTTTTTTAATGCTGCTATTGAATCTCCGCCTCCTACAATAACATTTACCCCTTGTTCTTTGGCCTGTTTTAGGGAGTAACAAATTGATCTTGTTCCAGGTGAAAATTGTTCCTTTTCAAAAACCCCCATTGGCCCATTCCAGAAAATTGTATTACTTGAGAGAATTACTTTATTAAATTTTTCTATCGATTTTTCTCCAATATCTAAACCCATCCAGCCTTCTTCAATTTCTGATGTTTTGAAGGTTTTTATACTATCGTTGTTATCAAAGTCTTTTGAGGCAAGTGAATCTTCAGGCAAAATGATTTCTTTTCCTGACTCCTCTGCAATAGTCAAAATTTCTTTGGCATTTTCAATTAACTCTTCCTCGAATAGTGAGTTGCCTATTGTTCCCCCTTTTGCTCTTATAAAAGTGTATGCCATTCCACCTCCAATTATAATTTTGTCTACTTTATGAATTAGGTTGTACAGTATTTTTAATTTGCTGGAAACTTTTGCTCCACCTAATATTGCTAATACTGGTTTTTTTCCTTCCTCTGCAATTTGACTTATAACCTCAAGCTCTTTTTGTAGCAGTTTTCCAGCAAATTTTTTTCCATTAAAAAACTTTGCGATTACTGCTGTAGATGAATGTTTTCTGTGACATGTTCCAAAGGCATCGTTTATAAAAACATCTCCTAGCTTAGATAGGCTTTCTGCAAACCCTTTGTCTCCAGTTGTTTCCTCTTCATAAAACCTTACGTTTTCCATAAGCATAATTTGACCTGGCTCTAAAAGGGAGGTTGCAAGTTCAGCTTTACTTCCAATACAGTCTTTATGAAAGAGAACAGGTCTTTTTAAAATTAAAGAAACCGTATTAACAATGTGTTTTAATGACAGTTTATCGTCTTTTCCTTTAGGTCTTCCCAGGTGAGAGAGTAAAATACATGACCCTCCTAATTTAATAACTTTATCAACCGTTTCTATACACGCCTCAATTCTTGTTGTGTCTGTTACCTTATTGTTTTTGTCTAGAGGGACATTTAGGTCAACCCTAATGATTACTTTCTTATTGGTAAAATCTTGACTGTCTAGGTTAAACATGTTAATATTATTATGTGGACAAAGATATAATATGCTATATATTTGAGTATGAATTTAGACAGAATTTTAGGCCAACATGACTTAAAAGATAAGATCTATGCCTCTATTAAAAAAAACACATATCCACAATCAAAAATCATTATTGATAAAGATGGTTATGGAGGATTAAATTTAGCGATCGAAATTGCTAGAGGCTTACTTGAGTCTAGTTCTTTTTCAGGAGATGTTTTAGATCATCCTGATTTATATTTTTCCTTTCCCTCTTTTGCCTCGTTAAAAGACAATGAAAATATTTACAATGAATGGTTGGGCTTTGTAAGGCAGCATCCGTTTTCTGATTTCCAAAAATGGTCAAGTTTTGTTGGAAATACTACATCCCAGGGCTCTATAAAAGTTTCAGAAGTGGATAAAGTTCAGAAGAAAGCTGTTTTAAAACCGTTCCTTGGAGGTAATAAGGTTTTTATTTTTTGGGGGGCTGAGTCCATGATGGCTCAAACCTCTAACAAGCTTTTAAAAATTCTTGAGGAGCCACCAATAAACACATTCTTTATATTGATAACCAACAGTATTCAAGATGTTTTACCAACAATTATTTCTAGATGTCAGATTTCTACAATGAAGCCTATTAGCCATGATGATCATAAAGCTTTTCTTGAAAATTCATTTGATGGAATTGAGCATGGGTTGATTGTTAATTCTTCAAGGGGTAGTATTGCTCGATCTATGAATTATATAGAAGAAGATGTTGCGTCTATATCTCATGAACAAAATTTTATTGAGTGTCTAAGGTTCGCTTTTTTAGCAAAAAAAAGCAAGAAAGCTATTTTAGATTTAACCAAATGGGCAGACAAGATTTCTTCAAATTCAAGAGAACAGCAAAAGGAGTTTTTGGGATACTGTTCTTTTCTTGTAAGAGAGGCTATGTTGGTTAGCTACAAGTCTCAAAATCTTAACTCATTTCTTTCAAATTCTAATTTTAAAATAGAAAACCTTGCCCCCTTTATCCACAGTAAAAATTTAATAGAAATTATAAGCTTAATTGAAGACTCTCATTACTCTATTTCTAGAAATGTTAATTCTAAAATTGTCTTCACGAACTTTGCTATACATCTTACAAAGCTTATAAACATTTCAGAAGATTAGTTTTTTCGAAAAACATAAACTGATGAAGAGAAGTTTGAAGTAAATAGTGCCAAACAATTAGATAAAAACCCTATAATAAACCCTGAAAATAATGGAAATGGCGCCTTCTTATATTTTTCTGATAAATAAGAAACGTAATAAGAGTCTAAAGTTAGAGGTCTTTTAAAAACAAATGAAAGTCCATAGCTAGACATAAAGTTTAATAGCGACTTATGGTTAAAGTGATAAAGATGTCTTGGGACATCCCAAGCAGCCCAGTGGTTTTTATAATATTTTGCGTCAAAACAATCTCTATTTGGAACAGCTATAACTAAAAATCCGTTTTTGTTCACCCTCTCCAGTATTTGGGGGAAAACTTTTTTAAGATCTGGAATGTGTTCAAGAACATGCCACATCATTATCATATCTACTTGAAAATCAGCATTTTGTAATAAGTTAATACTGTTTGATGTGTTTGCTTTATATGGATCGTAGGTAAATATTTTTTTTCCTTTTTTCTCTAAATATTTTGCAAACTTTCCATCGCCAGAACCATAATCAAGAACACTCCTAGACTCTTTAAGCTGATTGCTCAAAATAATTCTTTTATAGACAAACATTATCCTTTGAGAAAAGTTGTATAAAAAACCTAAAAGGCCTTTCTTATCAGAATGAGGAATATAATTATCTGATAGGTAATATTTCAGATGGTTGTGTGATTTGTCAACATCAGTCCACAATATCTTACTTTCAGCATCTTCATAAATATTAAAAAATCTATCTGAGACGATGAAGTCTTTAACCCTGTGTGCTGTCGAATCTTTTTTAAACATCTGTTTCACGTGGAACAACTACCTGCCCATTTTAACTAAAAGCACGCTTATATCGCTTGGCTTTATACCGCTTATTCTAGACGCCTGGGACAAAGTAGATGGCCTTATTTTATTTAATTTTTCTTTTGCCTCGAATGATAATGAAGCTAACGGGTTGTAGTCAAAGTTGTCTGGAATCTTTATGTCTTCTAGTCTTTGTAATTTATCTGCATTATTCTTTTCTTTTTCAATATACCCTTTATACTTAATCTGGATCTCCGTTTGTTCTAAAACATCATCATCAAGATTGTTTTTGTCTATATAGCTTTTAACCGACGTTAATGTGTTTATATGATCCTGCTTGATATTTGGTCTTGAATAAATTTTTGCAAGCTTTCCTTTTTGAGGTACAGGCTCATACCCTACAGAGTCTAAGATTTTATTTACCTCTATCAAGTCAAAACTTGTTTGTTCAAAGAATTCAACAAAGTCTTTAACTTTTTCTTGCTTATCAACAACTTTTAAAAGCCTTTCTTCCGATGCAAGCCCAATATTAAAAGCTTTCTCTGTTAACCTTATGTCTGCATTATCTTGCCTTAGAAGTGTTCTGTACTCCGCTCTGGACGTAAACATCCTGTATGGCTCTTCAGTGCCTTTTGTTATAAGGTCATCAATTAAAACCCCTATGTACGCTTCGCTTCTTGTAAGTATAAGAGGGTCTTTAGAAAAAACTTTGGAGACAGCGTTTATTCCAGCCATCAGACCTTGCGCAGCAGCTTCTTCGTAACCAGTGGTTCCGTTAATTTGACCCGCAAAGAAAAGGTTATCAACGAGCTTTGTTTCTAACGTTAATTTAAGTTGGGTAGGTGGGAAATAATCATATTCTATGGCATATCCTGGTCTAAAGAATTTAACATTCTCAAACCCCTTTATTTCCTTAATTGCTGAATACTGGACATCTTCTGGCATTGAAGTAGAAAACCCGTTGACATAAACCTCTACAGTGTTTAAACCTTCTGGCTCTACAAATATTTGATGTCTTTCCTTTTCTGAGAACCTACTAATCTTGTCCTCTATAGAAGGGCAATACCTAGGCCCTGTACTGTTAATGGCTCCATTGTACATAGGAGATTTGTCAAAGGAGTTTGCTAAAATATCATGAACACGAGAATTTGTATGGGTAATGTGACAACTAGTTTGACTTTCAAGAGGTTTAATTTTTTCTAAATAACTAAATTTTCCTGGGTTTAAGTCTCCTGGTTGCTCCTCCATAACAGAGTAATCTAGAGATCTACCGTCAACTCTTGGCGGAGTTCCTGTTTTCATTCTGCCAGAAACAAACCCCAAAGATTCTAAATCTGCTGTAATCCCTGTAGAAGATTTTTCTCCAACTCTTCCTCCTCCAAAATTTTTATCACCGACATGAATAAGGCCATTTAAAAAAGTTCCATTGGTTAGAATAACAGATTTAGAATAAATCTTATTTCCAAGGCCTGTAACGACACCTTCTATTTTGTGGTTTTCCACAATTAACCCGACAACCATATCTTGGTAAAAGTCTAGGTTAGAGGTTTTTTCAAGTAGCTCACGCCATTTAAGTGCAAACTGGGCTCTATCAGACTGAACCCTTGGACTCCACATAGCAGGGCCTTTAGATTTATTCAACATTTTAAATTGAATCGCTGTTAAATCAGAAACTACTCCGCTGTAACCCCCCATGGCATCTATTTCTCTAACAATTTGCCCCTTTGCAATTCCGCCCATAGCAGGATTACAGGACATTTGGCCAATCGTCTGAAGGTTCATTGTAACCAATAAAGTTTTAGCTCCAAGATTTGCAGATGACGCAGCAGCCTCAGCTCCAGCATGACCACCACCAACAACTATAACATCATACTTTGAATCAAACATCTAGTTTTGTTTCACGTGAAACAGCAGAAAGAAACTCTTCCTCCTTATTTCTCATTATCTCTTTTTCCTTCAAGGATTTATCTCTATAACCCAGACAGTGAAATAGCGCATGAGAAACAAGCCTAACGGCTTCATTTTCAACTGTTTGTGAATTTAAGTTGGCGTTGTTAATCATCATCTCTGTGGAAATATAAACTTCTGCAACTATCGATTTATCCTCTGAATAATCAAAAGTTATTATGTCAGTGTCAGCTGAATGATTAAGATAGTCCTTGTTTAAAGTATACATTTTTTCAGAATCAATAAAATTGTATTCAAGGGTATCAATCTCGTGCCCATCAAAGGATGCAAAATTGATAAGCACAGAAGAAACGAGCTCTTCGTTTAAAAGGTGTTTTGGCGTTCCAACAAATTTTATATTCTGCATATTTTGACAAATATAAATCAATTCTTTAGGATAATTTCAATAAGGAATAATATGGTGTTATATTTGAGGAATGATAGAAAGAGCAAGATTTGCGCCAAGCCCAACAGGACCACTTCACATTGGCGGAGTAAGAACCGCTCTTTTTAATTATTTAATCGCCAAGAAAAGCGGAGGTCGTTTTATACTTAGAATAGAAGACACAGACTCCAAAAGAACAGTCAGTGGTGCTGAACAACATATAATAGACTCCCTTAAATGGTTAGGCTTAGAGTTTGACGAAGGTCCAATTAAACAGAGTGATAGAAAATCGATTTATAATAAAAGTGTTTCTTTATTAATTAAAAAAGGATTAGCCTATTATGCTTTTGACTCTGCAGAAGAGCTTGATCAAGCAAGAAAAGAATCTGGCGGCGACTTTAAGTATAACTACACTACAAGAAAAGGTTTGGTAAACTCATTCTCTCTAGGTGAAGAAGAAACAAAAAGAAGGGTAGGCTTGGGAAGGTTTGTTGTTAGAATGACAGTTCCTGAAAAAAAAATAATTAACGTAGTAGATGAGGTTAGAGGAAACTTAAGTTTCAACTCTGTAGAACTAGAAGATAAAATAATTTTAAAGTCTGATGGCATGCCAACATATCACCTGGCAAACGTTGTAGACGACAACGAAATGAATATAACCTCTGTTATAAGAGGAGAAGAGTGGCTTTCTTCTTTACCTTCTCATGTTCTTTTATATGAACATTTTGGTTGGACGCCGCCTAAGTTTTATCACCTGCCATTAATATTAAAAAGCTCAGGGTCAGGGAAACTTTCAAAAAGAGATGCAGAGGAACAAGGACATCCAGTGTTTGCCGTTACATGGGAAGGCTCAAAAGGATTTAAAGAGGCAGGATTTTCGCCAGAAGGCCTTATTAACTATCTAGCTCTGTTGGGCTGGAGCAATAGCTCAGATAAAGAAAAATACTCCCTTGATGAACTAGTTCAGGAATTTAATGATAAGGACATTAATAAATCTGGAGCTCGTTTTGATTATAAAAAAGCTTTGTGGGTAAACCATCTTCATATGAAAGATTTTTCTGCTGAAAAACTTCTTTCGTTGTCAGAAGAATCATCACTTCAGATAAACGAAAAATACACACTAGAGAAATCTATTGAAATTATTAATTTAGTTAAAGAGAGGCTTAATACTTCACATGATTTAGTCAGAGAGTTGAAAGTGTTTCTTGGGCAGCCAAAAGAGTATGACTTAGCTGTTGTTGAAAAAATTGGAAGAGAGACTGTTTTTGATGTTTTAAATTTTTGTAAATTAAAGGAGTCGAGAATGTCAGAGCCAAGTGCACTTAAAGAAGAATTAATGGCTTTTGGATCAAAAAATGAGATTTCATTTGGAAATATAATGAAGACTCTTCGTTTGTGCTTAGTTGGAAATTTATCTGGCCCTGATTTATTTAAAATTATTGCATTTATAGGTTCTGAAGAAACCTTAAATAGAATTGAAAGTTTAACTAATAAAATATAAAATGAGTTTATTTACAACACCCTTAATTATACTATTTCTTTTTTTCATACTTATCTCAACAATCTTTATTGTAAAGCAACAGTCTGCTGCAATTGTAGAAAGGTTTGGAAAATTTCAATCTGTTAGAGGTCCTGGTCTTCAGATAAAAATTCCTCTAGTGGACAGGATTGCCGGAAAACTAAGTTTAAAGGTTCTTCAACTTGATGTTGTAGTTGAGACAAAAACTAGCGATGATGTTTTTGTGAAACTAAAGGTCTCAGTTCAATACAGGGTTGTTGACTCAAAAGTGTTTGACGCATTTTATAAGCTTGATTTTCCTCAAGACCAGATAACCTCTTACGTGTTTGACTTAATTCGTTCTCAGGTGCCAAAAATGAAATTAGATGATGTTTTTTCAAAACAAGATGATATAGCTGTGGCTGTAAAGCAGTCCTTAGGAGAGGCAATGGATGAGTATGGTTATTTCATTGTTAAAGCATTAGTTACAGATATTGAACCAGATGCTGAAGTTAAAATAGCAATGAACAGAATAAACGCTGCTGATAGAGAAAAAACAGCGGCTCAATATGAGGGTGATGCTGCAAGAATCTTAATGGTAGAGAAAGCAAAAGCTGAGGCTGAAAGCAAAAGACTTCAAGGTCAGGGTATAGCAGATCAAAGAAGAGAGATTGCTAAAGGTATTGAGGACTCTGTGGGAACCCTAGGCTCTGTTGGCATAAACTCGCAAGAAGCTTCTGCTTTAATTGTTGTTACGCAACACTATGACACGCTTCAATCAATAGGAGGTGAAACAAACTCTAACCTTATCCTAATGCCCAACTCTCCTCAAGCAGGCAGCACAATGTTAAATGATATGGTTGCGGCGTTTACAGCTAGTAGCAAAATAGGTGAGGCGATGCAAAAAGAAAATCAAAAAAACTCTGGCAACCCTCCTAAGAGTGTTCCTTCAAACAAGCCTGAGGCGCCACAAACTCGAGAGTTTGGAGAATTCGAAAATGAATAAATTTGTTGGTTTTATTTTTTCCAACCATCTTTCAACCCTACAGTTTTGTTAAACTCTAGGGTTTTTTTGTTGTCGGTTCTAACAAAGTATCCCAATCTTTGAAATTGAAATTGCTGAGCTTCTAATGATTCCGCTAAATACGGCTCAACAAAAGCCTCTTTTACTTCTAATGAGTTTTGATTAACCTCGTTTTTAAGATCGTTATCCTTTCCTGGTTCTGGAACTTTAAATAGTCGGTCGTATATGTTTATTTTTGCTTTAACAGAGTCTGTATAGGAAACCCAGTGAATTGTCCCTTTTACCTTTCTATTGCTCTCAGGTGTGTTTGACCCACTTCTGCTTTTACTATCATACTCACACAAAACTTCTTTTACATTTCCTTCCTCGTCTTTAACAAGGTCTACTGCTTTAATAATATATGCGTTTTTTAACCTTACTTCCTCTCCTAATGAAAGTCTGAAAAAACCATCTTCTGGGTTTTCTTGAAAGTCTTCATTTTCAATATAAAGTTCCTTTGAAAAATTAATTTCTCTTGTTCCAAGTTCTTTTGCCTGAGGATTTATGTCAAAGTTGATTGTTTCCCCCTTTTCATTTTCGTAATTAATTATTTTTATTTTTATTGGATCTATAACAGCCATAGCCCTGGGTGCAACCTGATTCAAGTGAGTTCTAATACAGAATTCTAAAAGTGATGCGTCTATAACATTTTCTCTTTTTGACACACCTACAGTTAAAGCAAAGTTTTTAAGAGACTCTGGGGTGTACCCTCTTTTTCTTAAACCAGAAATAGTTGGCATTCTGGGGTCATCCCACCCGTCTACCATGTTCTCTTCGACCAACCGCGCAAGCTTTCTTTTGCTTGTGATTGTGTAAGAAAGGTTAAGTCTAGAAAACTCTCTTTGTTTAGGTCTTATTCCTTTAAGTGGACTAATTGCGTCTAAAAACCAGTCATAAAGTTCTCGGTGCGGCTCAAACTCCAAAGTACAGAGAGAGTGTGAAACCTGCTCAATGTAATCTGACTCTCCGTGTGTCCAGTCATACATTGGATACACCTTCCACTTGCCTGCAGTTCTGTGATGATCTACATTCATAACCCTATATAAAACAGGATCCCTCATTAACATGTTAGGGGAGCTCATGTCTATTTTGGCCCTTAAAACATGTTTTCCTGAATCATGATTACCTTCAAACATTTCTTTAAAAATCTTTAGACTCTCCTCTTTTTTTCTACCCCTAAATGGGCTAGGCTTACCTCCTTTTGTTGGAGTACCTTTTTGTTTTGCTATTTCATCTGATGACTGTGAATCTACATATGCTAAATCTTTTTCAATTAAATTCGTCGCCCATGCAAAAAGTTGATCAAAATAATCAGAGGCATAGCATTCTTTGTTCCACTTAAATCCAAGCCATTTTATGTCGTTTTTAATAGCGTCTACGTATTCCCTTGCTTCTTTTTCTGGGTTTGTGTCGTCAAAACGAAGATTTACTGGAGCGTTGTATTTGTCTCCTAAATTAAAGTTTAAGCATATTGCTTTAAGGTGTCCAATATGAAGGTATCCGTTTGGTTCTGGAGGAAACCTAAACCTTAAGTCTTTGTTTTCAAACCCTCTAGCTAAATCACCATCAATGATTTGTTCAATAAAATTTGGCCCTTTTTTCTTCACTTTGTCAAAGATATTGAAAACCAAATTAGGAAATGTGTTCACTTTTATATCTTTGATGAAATTATGTCAAAAATATCTGTAAACAATGCTTGGTTTTATTCCTTTCATGGTTGTCTTTATGAGGAAAGCGTTATTGGGGCTGAATATCTGGTTAACGCTATTGTTGAGGTTGACACTGGAATAGCTGAAGAAAGTGACAATCTTGAAAACACTGTTGATTATGTTTCTATCTATGGTGTCCTAAAAAAAGAAATGGCCACGCCTTCAAAACTTCTTGAAACGGTTCTTGAGAGAATAATAACTGGAATTAAAAATATTGACAAGAACATTGTGTCTGTTGAGGTTAGCATCAAAAAGTTGTCTCCTCCTATTGGTGGAAATGTTGATTCTGTTGAATTAAGAAAGAAAGTTTAATCTTTTTTTTATTTTTGCAGTCAATGGCATTGTGGCCGAGTGGCTAGGCGGAGCTCTGCAAAAGCTTTCACAGCGGTTCGAATCCGCTCGATGCCTCAACTAAGGACTTGAAAATCAAGTCTTTTCTTTACCTTATCAGCTTTCACCAACATAACTCTTGTTTTGTCGCCAAGCTGATATTTTTTTCCTGTTTTTTCTCCAACAAACCTGTGGTTTTTTTGATCATGAACAAAATAATCCCCTGGAAGATCTTTCGCTTTAACCATTCCTTCGCATTTATTTTCAACCACCTCCACAAACACACCCCTCGCTATAACTCCAGAAATAACCGCATCAAAAATTTGTCCCTCTTTGTCAAGCATGTACTTAATTTGCATTAGTTTGATTGAGTCCCTTTCTGCTTTGGTTGCTAAAATCTCCATGTGTGTTGAGTGTTTACAAAGCGTCTCAATCTCTTCTGTTTTTATTTTCTTCTTTTCTATTTCTGCCTGAATTAATCTATGAACAAGAACATCTGGATACCTTCTGATTGGTGAGGTAAAATGTGTATAGTTTTCAAAGGATAGTCCGTAATGACCAATGTTTTTTGTAGTATACTCTGCTTTACTCATGCTTCTAATCATCAAGGTGTCTATTAGATTTTGTTCGTTTTTTCCAAAAACTTTTTTTAATAAATCATTGAGTGATCCGTTTAGCTCAGAGCTTGAAAGCTTAAGGTTGTAGCCCAGCCTTTTTACAATAGTTTGGAGGTTTTCAAGTTTTTCGTGGTCTGGTTGATCGTGAACCCTGTAAACAAAACGCTCATTGCTTTGTTTCATTTTTTCTGCAACCTTTTTATTTGCTAACAGCATAAACTCCTCTATTAGCTTGTTTGCACTTTTAGCTGTTTTAAACAGAATTTTTACTGGTTGGTTTTTTTCATCTAGCTTAAATTTAATTTCTGATTTATCAAAAATAAGCGCACCATTGTTTATTCTTTTATTTCTAATTGTTTTTGCAATACTGTTTAGTGTTGCTATAGCTTCTACTATTTTTTGGGTTACCCTTTTTTCCTCTTTAAGTATTGTTTCTTCTTTAGGTATAGTTGTTGTTTCATTTTCTATAATATATTGAGCTTCTTCGTAAGACAGCCTACAGTCTGACTCTGTAACCGTTTTACCATACCACTCCTCTATAATCTCTCCGTTTTTTTTCATTACGAACACTGCTGAAAATGTTAATTTTTCTTCGTTTGGCCTTAATGAGCAAAGGTTGTTTGATAGTGTTTCAGGCAACATAGGTATAACCCTGTCAACAAGATAGACTGAGGTTGCCCTGTTTTGTGCTTCTTCATCTATTTTTGATCCTGGAGTAACATAGTGTGAAACATCTGCTATGTGAACTCCCACCTCATATTTGTTTTCACCTAGAACTTTAAACGATATAGCGTCATCAAAGTCTTTTGCATCAACAGGGTCAATTGTAAAAGTCATCGTCCCTCTCATGTCCCTTCTTTTCTTTATTTCTTCTTTTTTAATTACTGATTTTATTTTAGCTGCCTCTTCCTCAACTTCTTCTTCAAACTCTGTTGACAAACCATATTCATATAATATTGAATATGCGTCAAGTGCATCGTCTCCAAAACCAAAACTTTTTATTATCCTTCCTTGTGGTGAGTCTTTTGGTTTCTCCCAACTTTTAATCTCTACAGCTACTTTTTCTCCATCCTTATAGTCCTTCATTTCTTCTCTAGTAATAAAAAAGTCTGTATACATTCTTGCGTTTCTTGTATTTACAAACGCGTACTCTTTGCTTTTTTGAAAAACCCCAACAAAAACTTCTTTTTTCCTTTCTATTACCTCTACTATTTTTCCTTCATACTTGTTCTTGCTGTTTTTCTTTCCAGTAATAACCCTTACTATATCCCCGTGCAATCCTTTGTTGAGATTTCTTTGCTCGATCATAACATCTCCGTCTAGGTCTTCACAAACAACGTATCCTCTTCCGGTGGTGGTTATCTCAAGCGTGCCTTCTGCTGATTCTTGTTGTATTGCAGGTGCAACAAACTTACCCTTTCCTATGCTTAAAATTTTTTCTTTCTTCAAAAGCGAGTTTAAAACTTTTATTATCTCACTCCTTCCTTTGGTGTCATTCACGCCTATAGAAAATGCTATTTGTTTATAATTAAAATCCCGGTTTGGTGAGCTTATTATCAAAGATGTTATCTTCCTCTCTAAACCCTTAATCTCCTTCTTCTTTTTAGACATCTATCCTTTTTTAAAAATCAAAGATACTGTTAATAAAAGCGAGATAATTTTTATTACCAATAAACATTTAAACATATTTATAATAATTTTTATAATGATGTTCAGTGAAATTCTGCTACTGACTATTAGTCAGTTATTGAAATTTTTGTGCATATGAAGACTGAAAATTAACAATTATTCATATATTCTGATCTATTAAAGGTTATCCAGAATACTAATTGATTTCTTAAATGTACGACGATCCATTTGTCTTCCGTAAAATAGTTTTTGGACACGCAAATATTCGACTTTTGCGAGGCCAGCGTCTTTATATTTCTGATAGGAACGTCGCATAGCACCTCGAATGTTTTTTTCGTTACTTGATACAAATAAATAACTATTATCTTTCATCTGTTCTATGGTTAGTGGTGTGTTATTTCTCCAATTAAATGGCTCACATGTCGAGTAGACTGCGCCATTGAAGACATCAGGATAGATCTCCATTGCAACGCTTGCAGGGTAACAGCTATCTGCTGAAGCAACTATATAAACTCGTTCTCTATTTATTTCATATTTATCTTGGATAAAAGCTGTAGACAAAACGGCAATTAACATTTCTTTATCTAGTTTTAATTGTCCTGTCTTATTAAGTGCTACCATTATCAGATTCTGCTCTTTAAGAACTGTGTTCCAACCAATAGGAGTTTTAGCGAGGTTCCTCTGTGTCATGTGCACAACTATCCCAGGCGGCTTAGCGGAGTCATAATTATCTGG
>JAQXBP010000021.1:0-2669 GCA_029252345.1 Flavobacteriaceae bacterium
TTAAGAGTTATTGATTACAAATCTGGATTAGTAAATCAAGGTGTATTAGATTTAAAAAATATTGGAAGTGTTAAAACAGATCATAAATATTCTTATTTACTCCAGTTACTTTTTTATAAATATTTAGCTAAAAGCTGTTATAAAAATCAAGAAATTACTGAAATAGGAATATGTTCATTGAAAAAAAGAAATTCTCCATTTATGTTTGTTGAAAATCATTCAACATTACCTTCCAATGAAATTAAAATGATTATATCAGAGGTTATAACAGATATACTAGAAACAAATGAATTTATTGATTCGGGAAATCCTTTATAACAATACTAGAAACTATTTTTCCAGAAATTAAAGAAGGAGGGACACCAGGCCCAGGAACAGTTAGTTGTCCCGTAAAATAGAGACCTTTTATCTTTTTACTTTTAATCTTTGGCTTAAAGATTGAAGTCTGAAATAATGTATTAGCAAGTCCATATGCATTGCCTTTATAAGAATTATAGTCATTTATAAAATCTTCAACACAAAATGATTTTTTATAGATTATATGATCACTAATTTTCTCTCCAGCAACCTCCTCAATTCTTTTAAGCACAATTTGCAAATATTTATCTCTAATGTTTTCTTCATCCTTTAAATCAGGAGCTATAGGGATTAATATAAAACAGTTTTCATGTCCTTCTGGAGCCATACTTTTATCAGTTAAAGAAGGAAAATTTAAATAAAAAAGAGGAGATTCAGGCCATTTAGGATTATCATAGATCTCAGAGGCATGGTTGCTAAAATCACCATCAAAAAAAAGATTATGATGATTCAGTTTTTCAATTTTTTTATCTAAACCAATATAAAATAGAAGTGAAGAAGGGGCAAATGTTTTTTTGTCCCAATAGGAATCAGAATAATTTTTAAGATGATTTGGAATTAGTTTCTCTGTATGATTATAATCTGCACCACTAATTATAATATCACATAAAAAAGTGTTTCCATTGGAAACAACTCCTTTTACTTTATTATTTTCAACTATTATTTCATCAACTTGATGATCTGATTTAAAATTCACTCCTTTTTCTAATGCAAGTTCAATCATAGATTCAACAACCCTATGCATTCCCCCTTTTTCAGGGAACCAAGTTCCTAATCCAAAATCTGCATGATTCATTATATTATAAAAAGCTGGAGTGTTTTCAGGTTTTGCACCAAGGAATAAAGCTGGAAACTCTAGAATCTGTTTAAGCTTATTATTTTTAAAGTATTTGGCTACTTCAGATTTTATATTGGTTGCAAAATATCTTAACCTTCTAATTGTCCCTAATGTGATTAATTCTAAGATTGATTCTCCAGGCTTATAGACAACTTTTTCCATAGCAATGGAATAATTTTTTTTAGCTTCAGCCATAAATTTCATAAGCTGTTTTGACGAACCCTTTTCATGTTTTTCAAAAGTCTGACTAATTTTCTCTAGACTATCTCCAATGTCTATAAAGTCATTTTTCCCAAAGTAAACTCGGTAAGCTGGATCTAATTTTTTAAGAGAGTAATAATCTTCAACTCTTTTATTAAAATCATTAAAATACTTTTCGAAAACATCAGGCATCCAATACCACGATGGACCCATATCAAAAGTAAATCCGTTTGCTTTGAATTTTCTTGCTCTTCCCCCATAAGATGTATTTTTCTCGAGAATAGTTACATCGTAACCTTTGTCTGCTAAATATGTTGCAGCAGAGATTGAGGAAAAACCAGATCCAATAATTATGATTTTTTTAGTCATTTTTGGATGTCATATAGTCATAAACAATAGAAGCTAAAACTATAATCATTGAGAGAATAACTATAAATACTACAAATGATTTACTCATATTTTAAATATTGAATGATAAAAGTATAAAATATCGTAGATTTAATTTAATTATGAGAGCGTTTTTAGATAATAAATTTTTATTAATTATAATTCTAATTACATCATGTAACGAAACTGTTGATAATAACTCTAACATTGCAGATAATGAAGAGAAAATAATTGAAGCAGTTTTTGAAAGTCCAATAGTTCTTGACGATGAGTTTAAACAAGAAAACAATCTTAATAACTGGTCTGAATTTAGTCGATTAGAATATTACATTCTGGTCTTATCAAATTCAATAGGTGGTTATCTTGAAAACGATTTTAATTACTTAACAGAAAACCTGAATTCTCTTAGTAATTTTTCAAGTGAAATTTTACGTTCAGAGTTTCAATTGTATAAGGATAGATCTGAAATAAAGGGAAGATTAAAACTCTTAAATATTCAAATTCAAAAAACAAAACTTAATATTAAAGATTGGGATAAAGAGAAGGGGCTTGAAGAGTTAGATAAAATATTAAAATTCTATAACTACTCAGTAAACATTATTAGATCAATTTCAAATGATGATTTAGTGAATTAGAGATTCTTTTTTAATTTATCAATTTGAAATTCAATTTCAGAATCCTCTATTCTTCTAAATAACATTTCTTTATCAGTAATTGTAAAATTAAAATCTATTTCACTACCTAGATTATCAAGATTAGACCATCCAGTTTTATTAATCCCAATCATTTTTTTTAGCTTTTCAGATGTATAAGGTAGAAAAGGCTCAGAAAGAACAGCTAAATATGTAACTATTTCAAAAGAGGTTTTTAATATCTGTTCAACACG
>JAQXBP010000022.1:0-6090 GCA_029252345.1 Flavobacteriaceae bacterium
TTATCGGGCGCAAAATTATCAAACATTAAGTCATATGCTGGGGAAACAGCAACTAATTGTCCTTGAAGATGAGTTGATAATTCTGTTATCTCTAGTCCATAGGATTTTACTTTTCCTAAAAGTTCATCACAATAATCCTGACTTTCAGATGCTTTATCTAAATCTATTAATGAACTCTCCCATGTAGGAATTTGAATACCTTTATATCCAAGCCCTGAAGCCCATTTACACATTCCATCTAAAGAATTAAATGGAGCAGATTTATCTACAAATTGAGCTAGAAAGACTGCTGGTCCTTTTATTGTTTTCATTTTAGTCTCTATTTAATTTGACCCAAGTATTACCATTATTATGAGATTCAACAGCTTTCTCAATAAATAGCATTCCTCTTAAACCATCATTTAAAGTAGGATATTCTCCGGTAAATTCTTGCTCACCTCTAATTTCTCTTGCGACACCATTATATATATTTGCCATTGAATCAAACATTCCTTCCGGATGACCTGGAGGAAGCTTAGTAGAAATTTTGGAAAAATCAGAATTATAATCATGACCAGGTTTTAAAACCTTAAGAGGCTCTCCTTCACTTAAATGATTCAGATAATTAGGGTTTTCTTGTTGCCATTTAAGACCTCCTTTTCGCCCATATATTGCAACTGTAAAACAATTTTCTTCACCTGTTGCAATTTGACTTGCTCGAATGACACCTTTTATTTTATCGGAAAACCTTATCAATATAGTACCGTCAACGTCCATAGGATTATCATCATAAACGTAATTCAAATCAGATAAGAGCTCCTGAACTTCCATTCCAGTTACATATTCTAACATGTCAAAAGCATGTGTGCCAATATCACCAATACAACAACTTATTCCTGACTTATCAGGTTGAAGTCTCCATGTTTTGGATCTTTTTACACTGTCGTGAATTATTGGATTAATCCAACCTTGATAATACTGAAGATCAACTCTCTGAACTTCACCTATAACACCTTTATTAATCATTTCTTTCATCTGTCTTATCATTGGATATCCAGTGTAAGTATAAGTAACAGCAAAGGTTAATTTTTTTGATTTATAAATTTGTTCTAGAATTTGGGCTTCTTCAAAAGTTGTAGTCATAGGTTTTTCACAAATGACACTAAAATTATTTTCTAAAAGTTTTTTTGCCATTGGAAAGTGAAGAAAATTAGGAGTCAAAATAGATACAACTTCCATTCTTTGACTTTCATCTAATTTTAATTCTGACTCTATCATGCTTTCATAGTCTTGATAGACTCTATCTTCATTAAGACCAATTTCTTTAGCAAATTTTATATTTTCAGAAAAGTTAGGATTAAATACACCTCCGATAATTTCATAGCTATCATGCATTGAAGAGGCTATCCTATGAACAATTCCAATTAATGAGTCTCCACCTCCTCCAAGAATGCCTAATCTAATTTTATTTTTCAATTTCTATTTTTTCGTTTTTAAAAGTTAGAATAAAAAGAACTAATACAACTGCTGCAAATATTGCTGGATAAGTCCAAATTTGTGACCAATCATGTCCACCATCAATTACAAATTTATCAGTAATTCTTCCAGCCAATCTAAACCCAATTAACATCCCTACTCCATATGTTGCAAGTGCAATTAGTCCTTGAGCAGCACTTTTATATTTCTCTCCTGCCTTGTAATCAGTATAAATTTGACCGGAAACAAAGAAAAAGTCGTAGCATATTCCATGAAGAACAATTCCAAAAATTAACATCCACATGTTTGATCCAGTATCTCCAAATGCAAATAGAACATATCTTAAACTCCATGCTAACATTCCTACAATTAAAGTTTTCTTTATTCCATATTTATTTAAAAATAGAGGTAGAAGCAGTATAAATAACGCCTCAGAAATTTGACCTAATGTCATAACTCCTGCAGCATTTTCAACTCCAAGCTCATTTAAAAAAAGATTTGCGTCTTGGTAGTAAAAAGCAAGAGGAATGCAAATTAGAATTGATGAAACAAAGAATATAAGATATCTTGTATCCTTAAGAAGTTTTAAGGCATCAAGACCTAAAATTTCTCTAAGACTTGGGCTTTCATTTGTTGCCTGTGGAGGAGTTTTAGGTAAAGAAAAACTAAACAAACCAAGAGCTACAGAAACAATAGCTGCTAAGTAAAATGTATATTCTAATGTTTGACTTGATTCCCATCCAACACCATAACTTATAACAAGACCTGCTACAATCCAACCTATAGTTCCCCAAACTCTAATTTTTGGAAACTCTTTTGACGGATCTTTCATTTGTCTAAATGCAATAGAGTTAACCAATGCTAAAGTTGGCATATAAAGTATCATATAAATTAATATGTATGGATAGAACTTATCAAATCCAAGAGCTACAGAACACATAAATAAAAGTCCACCACCTAAAATATGAATCATTGCTAGAATTTTTTCTGCATCAAAATATCTGTCTGCAATTAGTCCAATTATAAATGGAGCAATTATTGCACCCCATGATTGAGTTTCATATGCTAGGGCAATATCTCCACCTGAAGCACTGAATGCTTGAGATAAAAATGTACCCATAGTTACAAACCAACACCCCCAGATAAAAAACTCAAGGAACATCATTATGCTTAATTTTAAGTTTACTGTATTATTCATAATTTATTAAATTGATTGACCAGCTTTTATTAATAAATCTCTAGTTGCTTTGATTCCATCAACTTCAGATAATCTTTCACCTTCATATTCAACTCCGATATAGCCTTTGTATCCAAAGCTTTGAACAATCTTCAACATTTTCACATAATCAATAGTTTTTTCATCACCATTTTCATCAAAGTCATTAGATTTTGCACTTACTGCAAATGCTTTAGGCATCATTTCTTCAACTCCTTTATAGAAGTCATATACAGTTTCACAAGTTCCATCAAAGACAGAACCATATCCTTCATCTGCCATACAGAAATTTCCAAAGTCAGGAAGAGTACCAACGTTGTCCATGTTTACGCCATTAATTGCATTCATCAGCTCAGGTATATTAGATGTAATTCTTCCATGATTTTCAACAATTACATTTAAACCAGTGCCTTTTGCATGGTTTCCTAATTCACTAAGACTGTCAATTGAAAGCTCTTTCCAGGTTTCAACATCCTTAGAACCATATAAATTTAATCTTACAGAAGAACAATTCATTTCAGCTGCAGTATCTATCCATAGCTTATGATTATCAATAGATTTTAATCTTTGCTCTTCATCCTCAGCTGCTAAATCTCCTTCTTCATCTATCATTATTAATACATTCTCCATTTCAAAGTCAGAGGCAAGTTGATTATTCTTTTCAATAAATTTCTTTAGGCTAGCTGACTTATTATCACTTTTCATTACATCTTCATAAAGTTGATTTACATATTCTAAACCAGAGAATCCAAGCTCTTTAGATTTTTCTGCAAAAAGATAAGGTGACATTCCGCCTTCCCTAATGGATTTATTAAGTGACCATTGAGCTAGAGATAGTTTAAAAAAAATTTCTTTTGGACTACTGCATGATAAATATCCAAAAGATGATAATCCTAGAGCTCCTGTTGAAGTAAGCTTAATAAATTCTTTCCTTTTCATATTAGTTGGTTTTATATACTATAAATATAAATTTAAATAATTAATAATGATTTAAATTATTTAATGTTAAATTAGAAACTAAGTTTAAATCTAAATCATGGAGAATAAATTCGATGCAATTGTTGTAGGTACAGGTATTAGTGGGGGATGGGCTGCAAAAGAACTAACCGAAAAAGGACTAAAAACTCTTGTGCTTGAAAGGGGTAGAATGATTAACCATATTGATGATTATCATACTGCAAATATGGATCCATGGGATTTTAAAGGAGGAGACAACATTACTCAAGATGCTATTAAAAGACAACCAAAACAAAGTAGAACAGGTTATGTTAATACAGAATCTTCAAGACATTTTTTTGTTGATGATCTTGAACACCCATACAATGATGATAAAAATAAATTTAATTGGATAAGAGGATATCATGTAGGAGGAAGATCACTTACATGGGGAAGGCACACATATAGGTTAAGTGAATTCGACTTTGAAGCCAATTTAAAAGATGGAGTTGCTATAGATTGGCCAATAAGATATAAAGACATATCACCCTGGTATGATTATGTTGAGCAATATATTGGAGTTCAAGGTAGGTATGAGGGATTACCTCAATTTCCAGATGGAAAATTTCTAAAACCATTTGAATTAAATGTATTGGAAAATCATATGAGAGAAAGTATAGCCAAAAACTTTAATGATGGTAGAATACTTTCAAATGCAAGAACTGCTCATATTACTGAAGGAACTAAGCCGGGATTAGGAAGAGTTACATGCCAGTATAGAAATAGATGTATGAGAGGGTGTCCTTATGGTGCTTACTTTAGTAGTAATTCATCTACTCTACCGGCAGCTGAGGCTACAGGAAATATGACTTTAATGCCTAACTCTATTGTTCATGAAATTATTTATGATGAAGATAAAAAAAGAGCAACAGGTGTTAGGGTAATTGATGCAGAAAACAATCAATCATATGAATATTATGCTAAAGTAATTTTCTTATGTTCTTCAGCCATTGCATCTACTTCCATTTTAATGCAATCAAAATCAAATAGATTCCCTAATGGTATGGGAAATGATTCAGGAGAGCTAGGACATAATTTAATGGATCATCATTTTCAAACTGGTGCTTATGGAACCTTTGATGGGTTTAAAAATAAGACAACTTATGGAAGAAAACCAGCTGGATTTTTTATTCCAAGATTCAGAAATATTGGAGGAGCAACAAACAGAAAGGATTTCATTCGAGGTTATGGATATCAAGGGGGAGCCTCTAGAGGCTCTAAGAGCATAGCAAGCAGTAAAGAAGAATTAGCTGCATATGGAAAAAAATTCAAAGATATTATAGTTCAAGAAGGAGGATGGTCTGGGTCTATGGGCGCATTTGGAGAAATATTACCTTACCATGATAACCAGATGACCCTTGATTATAACAAGCTTGATAAATGGGGCCTTCCTACTGTTACATTTGATGCAAAGATTAGAGAGAATGAAATTGCAATGAGAAAAGACATGAAACAGCAAGCAATTGAAATGCTTGAAAGATCAGGTTTTAAAAATGTAACTGGAACAGGTTCTGATGATAATTATGTTTTTGGAAATGGGATTCATGAGATGGGAACAGCTAGAATGGGAAGAAATCCTAAGACCTCAATTCTTAATGGTAACAATCAGATTCATAGTGTCAAAAATGTTTATGTAACAGATGGTGCTTGTATGACTTCTTCAGGAAATCAGAATCCATCTATAACATATATGGCATTAACTGCAAGAGCTGCTAACCATGCCGTTGAGGAATTAAACAAACAAAATATATAATTATGAATAGAAGAAAAGCATTAAAAAATATTGGAATATCATTTGGATCAATAACTTTTTCATCTAGTATTCTGTCTATTCTTCACTCATGTCAATCTAACGAACTTGATTGGTCTCCTGATTTTTTTACAAAAAAACAAATTGTTTTTATAGATAGAATTTTTGAGATTATTATTCCAGAAACTGATACTCCTGGAGCGACATCATTAAACTTATCAAGGTTTGTAGACGCTTACATTTACAGAAACACTCCTTCTGACAGTCAATCTGAGTTAACTAAAGAAATAGAAGAATTAATAGATGTAATATTAAGTAATGAAAATCAAAAATCTATAGATGATGTTAACAATATTACATTAGAGAAATATTTATCAAATCATCTAGATTCACCTGATTTCATTGAGTCTAATGGTAATAATTATTCACAAGTATTCGACTTATTTAGGCAAATGTCAGTCAGATCCTATAAATTGACAGAATATGTAATGACCAATAAACTTGGTTATGTTCCAATTCCAGGTTATTATGATGGTAATGTAGATGTTTAATCTAGTGTTCTAAAATATTCAATAATTTCTCTTGCTTCATCTTCAATTAAATTTTGATTATACATATACTCATTATTATATTCTGCCAATAGTTTTTTTGCTATTGGATCTTCTTGAAGCAT
>JAQXBP010000023.1:0-21777 GCA_029252345.1 Flavobacteriaceae bacterium
GCTTGATGAAGTCCATCGGAATATCTTCTTCCATCCATTATTCTTCCAGTTTGCTCATCTACTATCATAACTTTGTTTTCTACAACTACATATTCAACATCTTTCTCAAATAAAGTAAAAGCTTTCAATAATTGATTTATACTATGAATTCTCTCACTTTTTATGTTAAAATCATTAAATAATTCACTCTTTACTTTAGCTTCCTCTTCGCTTGATAAACCTTTCTCTTCAATAGATTTTACAGCTGTAGATATATTTGGCATTATAAAGAAATCTTTATCATCTAGATCTTGAGATAAAGTCTCAATTCCTTTATCCGTAAGTTCAATTTGATTATTTTTCTCATCGATAGTGAAATAGAGTTCTTCATCAATTTGATGCATCTCCCTATTATTATCTTGCATGTAAAAATTTTCAGTTTTTTGAAGAGTTTGTTTAACACCTTGCTCACTTAAAAATTTAATTAATGCTTTGTTTTTTGGTAAACCTCTATATGCTCTGAATAATAGAAATCCCCCTTTGTCATTATCTGAATCTTTGATTAAATTTTTAGCTTCGGAGAGAATATTAGAAAGATATGTTTTCTGAAGAGAAACTAGCCTTTGGATTTTTGGTTTTAGATTATCAAATTCATGACGATCACCATCTTTGGTTGGTCCAGAAATTATTAAAGGAGTTCTAGCATCATCTATAAGAACTGAATCTACCTCATCAATTATTGCATAATTATGTTTCCTTTGGACTATATCATTTAAAGAGTGAGACATGTTGTCTCTTAAGTAATCAAAACCGAATTCATTATTAGTTCCATATGTTATATCAGCATCATATGCTTTTTTTCTTTCGGGAGAATTTGGTTTATGGAAGTCAATACAATCAATTCTAAGACCATGAAACTCTAGAATTGGCCCCATCCATGCGCTATCACGTTTAGCTAAGTAATCATTGACGGTTACAAGGTGAACTCCATCTCCAGTTAATGCATTTAAATAGATAGGTAAAGTTGAAACTAATGTTTTACCCTCACCGGTTTGCATTTCACCAATTCTTCCTTGGTGTAGAACTATTCCTCCAATTAATTGTACATCATAGTGAATCATATCCCAAACAACATTTTTACCTGCAGCATTCCAATTATTCTTCCAGATAGACTTATCACTTTTAATATTTATATAAGATTTTTTTGAAGAAATTTCTTTATCAAAGTCAGAGGTAGTTACTTCAAGTTCTTCATTTTCAAAAAACCTTCTAGCTGTTTCCTTCACTACTGCAAAAGCCTTTGGTAATAAGTCATCTAATATCTCTGCTTTTTTAGCTATAAGCTCATTGTCAAGAACTTCAACCTCTTTAAATAGTATTTCTTTTTCAGTATTTGATGATTCGTTTGAAATCTTTTTATTTAAATCACCAATTGATTTGTTTATATCTGAGGTTTGATCAGAGATTACTTTTTTAAATTCAATTGTTTTATTTCTTAGCTGATCATTTGAAAGTGAGTACAGTTTATCAAATTGAACATTAATATCATCAACTAATGGATTAAGTTTTTTAAGATCTTTACCAGATTTATCCCCAAGAAATACCTTCAAAAGGGAGTTAACAATGGACATATTATATTTTTTTCAAATTTATTTAAAAATTACCAATAAATATTAATCTATTATAATTAATACTCGTCCTCGTTCCAAAGGTAATCATCTTCTGTTGGGAAATCTGGCCAAATCTCTTGAATTGATTCATACACATCTCCTTCATCTTCCAAAGATTGAAGATTTTCAACAACTTCAAGAGGCGCTCCAGTTCTAATTGAGAAGTCAATTAGTTCATCTTTGGATGCCGGCCAAGGTGCATCACTTAAATAAGAAGCTAGTTCTAATGTCCAATACATGATACTTATTTTCTGCAAAAATATATTATAACTCCAAAAAACCAAAGGATTTCTATTCTTTTACTTTAGAAAATGAAATTAATAGTAGTAAAACAGATAACAATATGCTTATTCTAGCTATATAATCTCCATTCTTACTATAAAAGGTTCTTTTGTTAATAGTGTAAGCTGAACCACTTAAAATTCCTTTTTCATCAAAAGGGAGAATATTGTCATATTCACCTAGTTCATTTATAATTGTAGAAACACCAGAATTTGCACTTCTAATAATATATCTTCTGTTCTCAATGGCTCTTAATCTTGCATAACTTAGAAGATGTCTATGACCTGGAGTATCCCCCCACCAAGCATCATTTGTAATAATTGAAATAAAATTAGCTCCTAAATCAACATAATTAGCAACATATTCTCCATCAATTGTTTCATAACAAACAATAGGAATAGTTCTTAGATCTTTCTTAGAGTGATTAAATACTTTTCTTTCAGATTCATGTTGTGTACCCATAGAACGAATAGTCCCTCCTAGATCAATCATTACAGTCCCTATAATAGGTTCGAGAAAAGACTTAAATGGCATATATTCACTTCCTACTACTAGTTTAGACTTATGATTATACTCAAAATCTTTATTTGCAGAGATATTTATTGATGAATTAAAATAGTCAACCCAAATATTGTCTCTAACTGGATTAGCTGATTTTGTGGGTTTTTCTTTCTGATTTTGATATAATTTATAAAATTGTATTCCAGAAATTAAATTGGTGTTTTGAAATTGATCTAAATAATTATAAAGACTATCATGAAGTTTTGTATATCCAAAATAATCTACATTTTCACCATATCCTTCAGAAAAATATGTTTCTGGAGTAAAGACAAAATCATATTCATTAGCTCTTAATTCTTCATTAGTTAAATCCTTAAAAATTTTAAAATAATCAAGATTATTTTTAGACGTCCCATATTTTGATTCCCAAGGGTCAATTTTAGGCTGAGTAATTAAAACTTTAAATTCTTCTCCTTTATTTAATTTAGGTTTGACTAAAAGTGAAATAAAAATTGGAAAGCTAATAAGAAAAATTCTTGGAATTATTCTAATATAAAATCGTCTTTTATCTTTAAAACTTGAATATGTTCTTAATAAATTAAATAGTAAAAAGTTAGCGCATAGTACCCAAAAACTTCCACCAAACACTCCGGTATACTCGTACCACTGAATCCAATCAATTCTTTCTGAAAAGACATTCCCAAGGTTTAGCCACGGCCAAGAAAATTCCCAGTTTAAATGAAATTTTTCAAAGGCTATCCAAAAAGTTATAAGAAAAAGAGATCCAGCATTATAATCTAATCTTCTTTTAACTCTACTATACAACAAAATGATTATTGAGTAAAAAGAGGAATTTGCAACATTAGCAAAAATTGCTCCTGGAAGTGTAGTATAGACGATCCACCAAGTAGTAGATATATTCCACGTTAAAAATGCTAAGTAAGAATAAAAGAATAGTCTTAGATTCTTTTTTCCATAATTATCTTTACTTATAAGGTCTTCTATATATAATAAAGGAATTAGACTAATAAAAATTAAAGGAGTGAATCCGTTAACTGGCCAAGAAGATGCTAATAGAATTCCACTAAACAAGGAATAACCAAGAAGTCTACTCACGTTTGAAAGTTTAAATGGTTTTACAATCTAATATTACAATTTTTTTATAAATTGAGCGTCATTACAATCATGATAAAAGCTTTTGTACCTAATTTACTTACTCTATTAAATTTAATTTGTGGATGCTTTTCAATTGCATTTGCTTTTCAATTTCAATTTGATGCAGTGTTAATTTTAGTTTTGATGGGTGTTCTTCTAGATTTTCTTGATGGAATGGCTGCTAGAATATTGAATGCAGAATCTGATTTTGGTAAACATTTAGATTCACTTTCGGATATAGTAACAAGTGGAGTTGTTCCGGGAATTGTAGTTTATCAACTATTTAAATTATCAGGAAATAGAGTTATTGACTATGATTTAAACTTTTATCTAAATCCAGTATTTAACCTAGATCTTGTTTTTTCTATTTCTCCGATTGCATTTATTGCTTTCTTAATCACTTTAGGATCGGCAGTTAGATTAGCTAAATTTAATACTATTGATTATACTGATGAATTTGAAGGTCTTCCTACTCCTGCAAATGCTTTGTTTTTTGTATCATTACCTATACTTATTGACCACACTTACCTTATCGAATCTAAAGAATACTTACTTAACAATTATACTCTTATTGCTCTTACTATTTCCAGCGTTATACTTATGAATGTTCCCTTTAGACTTTTTTCATTAAGATTATCTTTAAGAAAATATGATTATAACATTTTTAAGATATTAACAATAGTCTTATCAATTCCTTTAATATTAATATTTGGATTAGGTGGGTTTTCGTTGGTTATAATATTGTACTTATTTCTTAACGTTATTAGAAATTTATGGTCTTTAATCTAAGACTTAGATATTCTTCTTCTTAAATTCAAAATTCTTCCCTAAATAAACTTTTCTAACCATTTCATCTCGTGCCAGTTCTTCTGGAATTCCTTCTTTTAAAATTTTACCTTCAAACATAAGATAAGTTCTATCAGTAATAGCAAGTGTTTCTTGAACATTATGATCGGTTATGAGTATTCCTATATTTTTCTTTTTTAATACAGAAATTATAGATTGAATATCTTCAACTGCTATTGGATCTACTCCAGCAAATGGTTCATCTAATAAAAGAAACTTTGGGTCATTGGCTAATGCCCTTGCAATCTCAGTTCTTCTTCTTTCACCTCCAGAAAGTAAATCACCTCTATTTTTTCGAATTTTAATAAGACCAAATTCTTCCATCAGTTGATCTGCTTTTTCTTTTTGTTGATTTTTAGTTAAAGATGAAAATTCTAGGATACCTAAAATATTATCCTCAACACTAAGTTTTCTAAAAACAGACTCTTCTTGAGCAAGATACCCAATACCTTTTTGAGCTCTTTGATACATTGGAAAATCTGAAATGACTTCTTGATTAAGATAAATATTTCCCTCTTCTGGTTTTATTATTCCAACTATCATGTAGAAAGAAGTAGTCTTACCAGCACCGTTTGGTCCAAGTAATCCTACAATCTCACCCTGATTGACCTCAACAGAAATACCATTTACAACCTTTCTACCTCGGTATGATTTTGAAATATCTTGAGCTTTTAGAATCATTTAGCAAATATTATGTATTTAATTTTTTATATCCAATTTTAGAAATTATTATACTTATCTCATATAGAACTAAAATGGGTATACTTACAATAATTTGACTTGCAATATCTGGTGGAGTTATTATGGCTGATAGACTTAATACAATTACTAATGCAAACTTTCTATTTCTTCTAAGAAAATCTGGTGTTACAAGACCTACTTTAGTTAAATAGTGAATTATAATTGGTAATTCAAAGATTAGCCCAGAAGCTAATACCGATGCTCTTAATAAGCCAATATAACTGTTTAGATCAAAATCATTGAACACCTCTGAGCTGATTGTGTAGTTACCTAGAAAATTAATTGATAATGGTGTAACAATATAGTACCCAAACAATACTCCAATAAAGAATAATGTTGATGATATAAAAATAAAGCCTCTAGCTCCATCTTTTTCTTTTTTATACAATCCTGGACTTATAAATTTCCAGAATTCATAAATTACATATGGAAATGCCAAAATAAAACCTGCTAAAATAGATGTCCATAGGTGTGCGGAAAATTGACCTGACACAGTTCTGCTTTGAACCCTAAAAGGAAGTTCTTCAAAGCAAAAAGCATCACCACCAATAGACTGTGAGATTGAACAAAATACCTGATAGCTAATAAAATCACCCTTTTTTGGACCAAAAATAATTTGATCAAAGATTATATCTTTTGCTAGAAATGCAACTATAGCTATAAGGAGAACGGATATAGTTGATCTTATTATGTGCCATCTTAACTCTTCAAGATGATCAAGGAATGACATGTCATTTGATCTACTCATTGCTAATACCTTGTTTAATTATATCTAAAATGTGAACTATACCATCATACTTATTATTGTTATTTGAAATTAAAACCTGACTTATATTATTCTCCTTCATGTTCCTGAGTGCGTCTATAGCTAAAGTGCTTTGATTCATAATTTTAGGGTTTTGATTCATGAAGTCTTTTGCACAAATATTTTCAATATTTTGTTTTTTTTCTATAACTCTTCTTATATCTCCATCTGTTATAATTCCAACAATTCTATCACCTTCTAAAACAGCAGTTGCTCCATACATGTTAGTCGAGATTTCATCAATTATTTTTAAGAAAGATGAGGATATGTCAACAACAGGTTTTCTATTCTCATCGATTAAGCTTTTTAGTGTTAAACTTAGCTGCTTTCCCAAGCTTCCTGAAGGATGGTACTTACTAAAATCATTTGGAGTAAAACCTTTAATTTTCTGAAGAGTCATTGCTATAGCATCTCCGATTGCAAGGTGACAAGTTGAACTAGTTGTGGGAGCTAAATTATTGTGACAAGCTTCCCTTTTAATTTTTGTATGTAAAAACAGTTTTGATAATTTATCAAGTGACGAATTTTTTACACATGAAATACCAATTAACAATATTTTATTTTTATTAAGATGATTAGATAGTGAAATAATTTCATCTGATTCTCCACTTTTTGAAATACAAATCACTACATCCTCTTTTCCAATAACTCCCATGTCTCCATGAAGTGCATCTCCAAGATGTAAAAAAATTGATTTTGAACCTGTAGAATTTAAAGTAGCAGAAATTTTCATCCCTATGATAGCACTTTTACCAATTCCTGTAATAACAATTTTACCTTGACATTTTTTAAGTGTATCTATAACGTCACAAAAGTTTGAGTCAATTGTATCAGAAAGATCCAAAATAGATTTAGACTCTAGCTTGAGAGTATCTAGGGCAATATCTTTTATTATCTGTTGATTAGTCAAAACGGGAATTTTATTTTAAATTGTATATACTGCAAATTTAAACAATTTGAGAAAACTATAATTTGAACAATTTAAAAGATAAATTAAAGGAAAACTTTGGTTTTTCATCATTTAAAAACCTTCAAGAACCAATAATTAAAAATCTTCTTGAAGGAAACAATTCTTTTGTTATAATGCCAACAGGTGGAGGTAAATCTCTTTGTTATCAATTACCAGCTATAATGTTAGATGGCACAGCAATTGTTATTTCACCTTTAATTGCATTAATGAAAAATCAGGTTGATTTAATTAGATCAAATAATACAAATCATTCTGTTGCCCATGTTTTAAATTCTACACTTAACAAAGAGCAAATAGAGAAAGTTAAGCAAGATGTAAGCGAAGGTAAAACTAAATTATTGTTTGTAGCTCCAGAGACCTTGTCTAAAAACGATACTATTGATTTTTTAAAAAAAGTCCCAATATCTTTTTTAGCTATTGATGAGGCTCATTGTATATCAGAATGGGGACATGATTTCAGACCTGAATATAGAAAAATAAGAGATGTAATTGATTCTATTGATGCTAAAATTAAAGTTATTGCTTTAACTGCGACAGCCACTCCTAAAGTCCAGGATGATATTATTAAAAATTTAAAAATAAGTGATTCAAAACTCTTTAAATCATCTTTTAATCGACCAAATCTATATTATGAAGTTCGTCCTAAAAATGATGAAACGGAAGTAGATTTAATAAAGTTTATAAAGTCTAATCAAGGGGAGTCAGGTATTATTTATTGTCTATCAAGAAAAAATGTAGAGGATTTATCTCAATTACTTAATATGAATGGAGTGAAAAGCTTGCCGTATCATGCTGGTTTGGATAAAAAAATTAGAGAAGATAATCAGGACAGATTTCTAAAAGATGATTGTGATGTTATAGTTGCAACAATTGCATTTGGAATGGGAATTGATAAACCTGATGTTAGATATGTAATCCATCATAATGTTCCCAAAAGTATTGAGGGTTATTATCAAGAAACAGGAAGAGCTGGAAGAGACGGTGGTAAAGGACATTGTTTAATGTATTACTCATATCAAGATGTTGAAAAATTAGAAAAGTTGCTTTCAAAGAAAAAATCATCCGAGAGAAACATAGGGATTATGTTATTAAAGGAAGTCTCAAACTTTGCTGAATCATCAATTTCTAGGAGAAAATATTTGCTTAGTTATTTTGGTGAAAAATATGATCCAACAATCTATAATGATAATGAAATGGATGATAATTCAAGACATCCAAAAGATAAAATTAATGTAAAAAATCAATTGATAACATTGATTAAAAATCATTTTTCTGATAATAAAAAAGTCTTTATTAGAGATGTTGTAAAAAAGTTACCACTATCAGTTGAAGATAAAATTGATGAAAGATTTTGGAAAACTTTACTAACATATTCTATTGTTGAAGGAATACTTGAAAAAGACATCAATGATTTAGGGTCAGTAAAAATTTCTAAAATAGGGAAACAATATATTTCAAATCCTACAGACTTTTATATTTCTAGAGATAATGATTTTAGTAAATCTCTGAAGAAAAAACAAGAACTAGCTAAAGTTTCATTAGTGGATATTGACCTTATGAAAAAATTAATTTTACTTAGAAAGGATATTGCTAAAAAGAAATCTCTTCCACCATATGCAATTCTTCAAGAATTTTCTCTTGAAGATATGACTTATAAGTATCCAACCTCATTAGATGAATTTAAAAATATAAATGGAGTAGGTGAGGGCAAGGTTGTGAAATTTGGGAATCAATTTATCAAGCTTATAAAAGAATATATTGAAGAAAATGGTATTGTAAAATCTGATGAATTAGTTTTAAGAACCTCAGGATCTAAGTCCTCAAAAAAACTTTCACTTATTCAAAATGTAGATAAAAAAATACCTCTAGATGAGATAAGTGAATCAAGAGGTGTAGAATTTGATATATTGTTATTAGAATTAGAAAGCATCGTTTTTTCGGGTACTAAGCTTGATATTGATTATTATGTTGATGATATTTTGGATGAAGATCAACAAGAGGAATTACACGAATATTTTCTTGAAAGTGAAAGTGAAGATATATCAATTGCACTCGAAGAATTCGAAGGAGATTATGATGAGGAAGAACTTAGAATTTATAGAATCAAATTTCTAAATGACGTCTCAAATTAACTACATTATATTTGAGTGAAATAACATATTTAATAGAATTCTATTGGTTCCAAACCAAAAAGCTCTAAAATTAGTGTTATCAGTCATTAATAAAATTTTTCCTTTACCACTTCTTATAACTTTGAATGGTGCAGATTTCTTTAGTAGTGATAAATTCTCTTCGGAAATATATCCACTCATCAATGGATTAGAAGAGTAAATTATAGGATTATTAAAGCTCTGATTGCTCTTAGTCATATAAACATTAGAGTTTCTAAATAATGGTAAAGAATTAGTCTCAATTCCATAATTAATAGGGTGACTCTTATCAATTATTGAATTAAAAATTGCCCCACCTGTTTGTTGTGCTCCATAAAAGTTTTGTCTCTCGGAAAAAGAAACATTAGATGCATTTATCTCATTTGTGTGAAAGTCTATTTCAGAAATATTATTTGACACCCATTTTACAGAATTCCTATATGCAATTAAATTACCTCCATTATCAATATAATTTTTGATTTTATCAACATTGATGCTTACTCCACCTGACTGGTATTGGGAACCTGCACTGTAATCTGGAAGAATAATATGAGAATATCTACTAAAGTCAATATAGTTTAAATCTCCCACATCTAATTTTGAAATTGGGATCTCATATCTAGTGTCTAATAAATGCCATATTTCTCCTGCATCATAACTCCTTACACCTTCACCTACAATAAGTCCAATTCTAGGCTCCTTAACTATTTTAAAATAATCTGATCCTAAATCTATACCTTCTGTTGAACCAGTTGACTGTGATCTAACATTTATTCCTGTTTCAGAGGAGATATCAACTAATAAATTAAATATTTCGTCAGAATTTAGGGATTGATTTTGAACAGATACTAAATATGTACCAAAGTCAAAATTTTCTCCATTAACAGCAAATTTTCTTGTAGCAGTCTTTACTCTTAATCCATTTTTTATCAGTTTATAAACAGCAGCTTGAGCATAATAATCATGTGGCTCAAATATATATGCATAATCTGATTTGCTGTCAACACTTCCATTTACTCTTTTTAAATTTTCTACTTCGTTAGATTTTATTCCAAGTTTACCTGTCTTATTTAATCTGTTTGTTTTATCATAATTCACATTAAAAGCTAATGGAAAGGTCCATGCTGATACATCATAAAAAAGACTATCCTTAAAGGTTGTTTGAGTATCGAACATAGCTCTTATCAAAGTTCTTTTAGGTTGATTAAGAGGGACTATGTAACTATTATCTTTTGAGTATTTTGTACCGTTAACCTCAACATCTTGAGATAGAGAATTAAATTTAATTTTGTGACTATTTAAAACTTCAGCAAGATGAAATACAGTTGATTTATCTTTTTGCTTACCAAAAATAATACTTTCATACTTTGAAGCAGGATCTATCTGGTTATCATAAAAATCTTTCATATAGTCAAGTAGTCTGACTCTCATGTTTTGAGCAGCTTTTAAAGTTGAAAAAGCAGCTGTTAATTGATTCCTAATTGTAAAAGGAAATGTCAATATCCCATTAACACTTTCTTGAATATGTCCTCTAGAGCTACCTTGTTCAAATAATATTCCAATACTTCCATTTGCATCTGGGTAAGTAGACGCTTTTCCAAAGAAAAAATCATCATAATCTTCTTCTGAATAGTAAAGAGATCCAATTTTATTTAAAGCATCCTCATGATAAGTACCTATCTCTTTTGTAAGAGCTTGATTTAAATCTGAGATTAATGGATTCTTTCTTTCTGGAACACCTGGTTGAAAAAAGAAAGATGAGTTTGTTCCCATCTCATGATGATCAGTAAGAATGTTCGGAAGCCAACTTGTAAACGTCTCAACTTTAGCATTAGTTTCAGGTAACTGATTTGGAAGCATATCTCTATTTAGGTCAAACCAGTAGTGGTTAGTTCTTCCTCTAGGCCAGTATTGATTATATTCTCTATCGCTAGGATCTGGATTCAAACTTTGGTTTTTATTCATATTAGCCCATTGTGAAAATCTTTGAAGACCATCTGGGTTGAAACTAGGATCTAATAAAATTATAGTATTATCTAGGAGTTCCTTTGTCTCATCAGAATCACTTGCGGTAAGATGATACATTAATAGTAAGCTAGCATTTGAACCACTTGGTTCATCTCCGTGAACAGAAAAACCTTGATAAACAACTATTGGCATGTTAGAAGTATCTATATCTATATTTTTTGAATCGGATAGTCTAAGATGTTGTTGTCTAATTTCTTCTAAATTAGAATGGTTAGATTCACTTGTGATTATCATTAACCATGAAGTTCTATTCTCATATGTTTTACCACTTGCTCTTTCTACTAATTTTACTCTTTTTGAAGTTTTAGAGAGTTCTTGTACATAATGACTTAATTTATCATGACTAACATGTAATTCTCCAACCTGGTGACCAATTACACTTTCAGGAGTGGGTATAGAAGTATTATAATTTGTAGTGTCATTTAAATAATAATCAAGCTGAACTTGAGCATTCAAACAGAATAATGGAGCAAGGATAAAAAATAGTTTTTTCATAGTAAGGTTTAATTTAATATTTATTGATCATCATCTTCAAAATCAACATCAGCAAAATCTTTTTCTTCTTCAACAATTTCCTCTTTAATAGTCTCTTCTTTTACATTTTGAGGCTCAGAATTTTCTTTCTTTTCTTTCTTTGATTCAAAATCTTTATCATGTTTTTCACTAATCACTTCAGCACCTTTGTTTTCAATAATATAGTCACAAGTTTCTTTTAACGAGGAATTAAATTCAGCAAAGTCTTCTTTGTATAGGTATATTTTATGTTTCTTGTAGTAAAACGTACCATCTTCATTAGTAAATTTTTTACTTTCAGTGATTGTTAAATAATAATCTCCAGCTTTTGTTTCTCTTACATCAAAAAAATAAGTTCTTCTTCCAGCTCTTAATGCTTTAGAAAATATTTCTTCTGCATTGTAATCATTTTGATTTTCCATAATTTATATTTTAACTCAAATATAATCAAATCTACTTATTAATCTCACTGTTTTGTTTAGTGTGGAGCTCCTTATAAAAACCTTCTGTAGTAATTAATTCTTCGTGAGTTCCATTCTGAGTTATTTTACCTTTTTCAAGAACAATTATGTTGTCTGCATGTTTAACACAAGAAACTCTGTGGCTTACAATTAATAATGTTTTATTCTTGAAAGTATTTTTCAAATTTGTGATGATTCTATCCTCAGTGTCAGAATCTAATGAAGAAAAACAATCATCAAATAAATATATTTCAGAATCTTTAACAAAAGATCTTGCTATTGAAAGTCTCTGGACTTGACCCCCAGATAAAGTAACTCCTCTTTCTCCTAGGATTGTTTCATATCCCTTATCAAACTTTAATATTTCAGAATCTATTTCAGATAAAACAGCAGCTTTTTTAACTTGTTCTTCGGTGGCTTCTGGATTTCCAAATTCAATATTTTTTTGAATACTTTCTGAAAACAAAAAGTTATTCTGTGGTACATAACTGATTAGATTTCTTAATTCACTTAACTTTAAAGACTTTAAATTCTTATCTCCAATAAAAATATCTCCGCTAGATGGATCGTAAATACGGCAAATTAAATCTAAAATTGAAGTTTTTCCTGAACCAATTTTTCCAACAATCCCAAAAGTTTTCCCTTCTTCAATTTTTATATCAAAAGACTTAAAAATTTCTATACCAGTTTGATCATATTTAAAAGATACATTCTTAAAAACGATGCTTTTTGAGTCATTTTTTGAAATTGTTAAATCTCCATTTTTTAATTTTGTTTTTGAATCCAGAAATTCATTTATCCTTTTTTGAGATGCTTCCGCTTGTTTTACTATTGATGTTACCCATCCTACTAGAGTTACGGGCCATGTTAACATATTCACATATATTATGAATTCAGCAATTACACCGATTTCTATATTACCATCAATAAACTCTTTACCACCTATATAAATTACAATTAAATTACTTAAGCCAATTAAGAATAAAATGATAGGAAAAAACCATGCCTGAATTTTTGCAAGACTAAGGTTGTTTTTAAAACTTTCAAATGCATATTTATCAAATTTTCCAAAAATAAGATCTTGAATATTAAATGATTTTAATACTGATATTCCACTAAAACTTTCTTGTGAATATGTAGATAAATCAGATAGACTCTCTTGAACTTTTGTGCTTTTCTTATTTATTAAATCACTTATTTTATAGATAAAAATCGACAGTATAGGTAGAGGAATTAGACTGTATATTGTAAGTTTAGGAGCTACGCTAAACATATAAGATATTATTACTATGAACAAAACTACAGCATTAGTACCATACATTAAAACTGGACCATAGTACATTCTTACTTTACTTACATCCTCACTAATTCTATTCATTAGATCTCCAGTTCTATTTTTTTTGTAAAAAACTTGATCTAGTGATTGGTAATGAGAAAAAATTTCATTCTTAACATCAAACTCAATATATCTTGAAACATTAATTATTGTTTGTCTCATTAAAAAAGTGAAAAATCCAGAGATCAAAGATGCTCCAATTATAAAGACAATATTCATTAAAAGAATTTCTTTCAATTCATCTGGTGAAATAGACTCAAGGTTTAAATAATTTTCAATAGTAGTCATCGAGTTACCAACAAGCCGTGGTGTCACTAAAGAGAAAACTCTAGATGCTATAGTTATAACAAGGCCTAGTAAAAGTTTTCCTTTGTATTTAAGTAAGAATTTATTTAATCTCTTTAATTCTTTCATAGAGTCAGACAAATATAAACTTTATAACTTCCAATTAATTTTAATAATATGTTATAATTAACTAATTTTGCCGAAGTTCTTTACATATGTTAAACAGAAGACACATTCGTACTATCGTTATTCAATCAATATATTCAAATTCAGTTGAATTAATAGATCATAACACACTGAAAACTTATATAACTAAGAGTTCAACAACATCACTTGATCTTCTGTATTGTATGATTGATTTCATCAAAGAAATCAACTTGTTTTTTAATAACATTGAATCAAAAAAATTCTCTTGTTCATATGTAAGTCAAAACCCATATTTCTTTTTTTTTAATAAACTAAATCAAAAAAATTTTAAAAGAAAACATATAATTAATTGGGATTTAAATCTTAATTATATAATTGACTTGAAAACTGATTTTATTGAGCTAAATAAAAAGTATACTGAATTAAAAGAAGATAACAATGATAGTAAATTAGAATTTTTTATTGAAAGTTATTCTGATATCATTGCAGAGTCTAATTTGCTTTATGAATTTTTAGAAGATCAAAATTTAAATTGGATTAATGATTTTCCATATATAAACTCTTTTATTATAAAAAATATAGAAAAAATTGATCTTCAGAATCCTAAATCCTTTCATTTGCCATCACTATATGATTATCAAGATGAGGTGGAATTTGGTCAAGATTTATTTAATAATATACTTACAAACAACGAGGATTTAAAGAATCACTTAATTGGAAGAACACCTAATTGGGATTCTGAAAGGATAGCTAAAATTGATTATGCAATTTTGATAACTTCCATTGCGGAACTTTTGTATTTTCCGTCAATTCCTCCAAAAGTGACTATAAATGAGTACATAGAAATTGCTAAAGAATTTTCTTCTCCTAGCTCTGGGAAGTTTATTAATGGTGTATTGGATAATCTTATAAAAGATTTAACCAATAAAGGTTTAATAGTAAAAACAGGACGAGGACTTATTTCATAAAATTTAGTAATTTTGAAAAAAAATAAATGATGAAATTCAACAAAAATATTTTTATAATTATATCATTTTCTATTTTATTATATGCATGTAATGAAACTGCGGCTAGTAAGATAAAAGCTGATAATCAGCTAAATCCACCTGCTCAGCCAAGCTATGCTGAAATAACTTTTGATAAGATATTCCATGATTTTGGAAATGTAAAGGAAGGTGAAATTGCAAAAACTATTTTCAGCTTTACTAATACTGGTGAAAATGATTTATATATAGTTGATGCAGTAGGTAGTTGTGGGTGTACTGTACCTAAGTACCCTAAAAACATTGCTATTAAACCAGGAGATAACGGTGAAATTGAGGTTAATTTTGACACCAACGGAAGACCTAGTTTACAGCAAAAAATGATTAAAGTATCTGCTAACACTCCGGATGGAGGACAGCTTCTTAGAATTCAAGCTTTTGTTGAACCTAAAAATAACTAATTATGGAATCTCAATTTCCTTATTTTCTTTTACTAGCTCTAGTTTTTATGCTCTTTATCGTTATTCCTTCAATGAGAAGAAGCGGTAAGGAAAAAAAGTTTTTAAAAAACTTGAAAAAAGGAGATAGAATTATTACAAAATCTGGTGTTCATGCTAGAATTAACGAATTTGATGAAAAGAACACAACATGTGTTATTGATACTATGGCAGGTAAATTGAAAATTGAAAAATCAGCTATCTCATTAGAGCTTTCATCTAATTTAAATACTTAATGTATAGCTTAATAAGAAGAATTCTTTTCCTTTTTGATGCAGAGTTGATTCATGAATTTTCAGTAAAGGCAATCAAAATTCTTAGTTTACTTCCTTTTTCAAAACATATACTTCGTTATTTTTTTCTTGTAAATTCAAAATCTCTTGAAAGAAACCTATTTGGATTAAAATTTAAAAACCCAGTTGGTTTAGCTGCAGGTTTTGATAAAAATGCTGAATGTTACAATGAATTCTCAAATTTTGGTTTTGGTTTTATAGAGATTGGCACAGTTACCCCATTGCCTCAACCTGGTAATCCAAAAAAGAGAATTTTCAGATTAGTTGAAGATAGATCATTAATTAATAGACTTGGTTTTAACAATAAGGGTCTAGAAGCAATCAAAAACAATCTTAAGAAAAAAAGAGATGTTCTAATTGGCGCTAATATTGGTAAGAATGTTTTCACTGATAACAAATATGGATATAAAGACTATCTAAAATGTCTTGAAGGACTTCATGATTCTGTTGATTATTTTGCAATTAATATAAGCTCCCCAAATACAAAAAATCTAAGACAGTTTCACAGTAAAGAACTGTTAAAACCTTTGCTTGAAAACTTAATTAACTTCAATAATAACAAGCCTTCAAAAAAGCCGATGTTATTAAAAATTTCTCCTGATCTTGAAAAAAATGAACTTGATGATATAATTTCCTTAGTCTCTGAACTTAAAATAGACGGTATTATAGCAACAAATACAACTATTTCAAGAAACATGGTAAAGTCAAAATATAAAAATGAAACTGGTGGTTTAAGTGGAGAACTACTAAATGAAAAGAGTAATGAGATTATAAAATACCTTAGAAAAAATTTAGATAAAAATTATCCAATAATTGGAGTGGGTGGGATTATGAGTGCAGAAGATGCCATAGAGAAATTTAAATGTGGAGCTGATCTTGTCCAGTTGTACACTGGTTTTATTTATAAAGGACCTTCATTAATTAAAAAAATCAATAATTTGCTATTAAAATAAAACTATGAATAAATCTTTTTTTGCTTTATATATACTTCTAATTATTTCCTGTAATACATCTATGGATATTAATTATCCGTTAACTGAAAAAAAAGTAATGGTTGATACATATTTTGGAACTGATATAGAAGATCCATATAGGTGGCTTGAAGATGATCTTTCATCAAATACAATGAACTGGGTTGATAGTCAAAATGAAGTAACTTTTAATTATTTAAATTCTATTCCATATAGAGATAAGCTTAAAAAAAAATTAACAACTATTTGGAACTATGAGAAACAAACTAGTCCGTTTTATAGAGGTAATTATATTTATTACTACAAAAATGATGGTTTGCAAAACCAATATGTTGTCTACAGAAAAAAAGTTAATTCAGTTTCAGAAGAGGAGGTTTTTCTAGACCCAAATAAATTCTCTGATGATGGAACAATTTCACTTACTGGACTATACTTTTCAAAGGATGGTAAATTTCTTTCATACTTAATCTCTGAAGGTGGAAGTGATTGGAGAAAAGCAATAGTAATGAATACTGATACTAAAAAAATAATTGGCGATACTCTTAATAATATTAAGTTTAGTGGTGTTTCATGGAAGGGTAATCAAGGATTTTACTATTCTTCATACGACAAACCTGAGGGGAGTGAACTCACAGATTATACAGATAGACATAAGCTTTATTATCACCAGCTAGAAGAAGAACAAGAATCCGATAAAATAATTTTTGGTAATAATAAACTTAAGTATAGGTATGTTTCAGGAAGTGTATCAGACGATAATAATTATCTGTTTATCTCTGCTTCAAATTTAACTGATGGAAACAAATTATTTATGATAGACTTAGTTAATAATTCAGAAAAAATTCAGACTATAAGTGATGATGAATCAACAGATGACAATATAGTAGACACTGATGGTGATACCTTTTATATTTTTACAAACTATAATGCCCCAAATAAAAGACTAGTAAAAACATCTGCAAATAAATTAAATAGAAATAATTGGAAAGATGTAATTCCAGAAAGTAAAAACGTTTTTTCAGTAAGTGCTGGAAGTGGATATTTCTTTGCAAAATATCTGGTTGATGCAATTTCAGAGGTTCGTCAGTATAAATATAATGGAGATCTAGTTAGAAAAATAGATTTGCCTGGACTTGGAAGTGCTAGTGGATTTTATGGTGAAAAAGATCAGGAAGAGTTATATTTTTCATTTTCTAATTATTATACTCCTGGTAGTTTGTATTCATTTAATCCAGATGATGGAAGTTATGATTTATACTGGAAACCTAAAATTGAATTTAACTCTACTGAATATACTTCTAAGCAAGTTTTCTATAAATCAAAAGATGGTACAAGTGTTCCTATGATGATAACTCACAAGAAAGATTTAGTTTTAAATGGAAAGAATCCAACAATACTCTATGGATATGGAGGTTTTAATATATCTAGAACTCCAGGATTTAGTGTTCCAAATGCTGTTTGGATGGAATTAGGTGGAGTTTATGCTGTACCGAATATTAGAGGAGGAGGAGAGTATGGAAAAGAATGGCATAACTCTGGTACAAAACTCAATAAACAGAATGTATTCGATGATTTTATTGCTGCAGCTGAATATCTTATATCCCTAGATTATACTTCTTCCGAATATTTAGCTTTGAGAGGAGGGTCTAATGGAGGTTTGTTGGTAGGAGCTGTTATGACACAAAGACCAGATTTAATGAAAGTTGCATTACCTGCAGTTGGTGTTCTAGATATGTTAAAATACCATAAGTTTACTTCAGGAGCTGGTTGGGCTTTTGATTATGGAACATCAGAGGAGTCTGAAGAGATGTTTCAATACTTGTTGAATTATTCTCCAGTTCACAATGTAAAAGAAAACACATCTTATCCAGCTACTCTTATAACAACAGGAGATCATGACGACAGGGTGGTGCCGGCTCATTCTTTTAAGTTTGCAGCTCAACTACAAGATAAACATGTAGGTAAAAATCCAGTTTTAATTAGGATAGAAAAAGATGCTGGTCATGGATCAGGTACACCTTTATCAAAGACAATAGAACAATATTCAGATATTTTTGGATTTACTTTATACAGTATGGGAGTCCAAAAAATTAAACTTTAATCAAAGTAACTAAAGCTTTCGTTAGCTTTAATATTTTTTAATGTTTCATATATCAATCTAATAACATTCTCCACGTCTTCTTTTTGAACCATTTCAACAGTAGTGTGCATATATCTTAAAGGAAGAGAAATAAGTGCAGAAGGTACACCTCCATTACTGTAAGCAAATGCATCAGTATCTGTTCCTGTATATCTTGATGACGCTGCTCTTTGAAAAGGTATTTTGTTTTTCTCAGCTGTAGTAATAATCTTTTCTCTAAGATTATTTTGAACTGCAGGAGCATAAGAAATAACTGGGCCTTTACCTATTTTAGTATCTCCTTGTTTCTTCGCTTCTATCATTGGAGTTGAAGTATCATGAGTAACATCAGTAACTATAGCAACATCTGGTTTTAATCTATTTGTAATCATTTCAGCCCCTCTTAGACCAATTTCTTCTTGAACAGAATTGGTTATATATAAACAAAATGGAAGACTATCTTTATTTTCTTTAAGAAGTCTAGCAACCTCAGCTATCATAAATCCACCAGCTCTATTATCTATTGCTCTACAAACAAATTTATCCTTATTAAGAATATGAAATGAATCTGGATATGTAATTACACAACCAACATGAACACCCATCTTCTCAACTTCCTTTTTATCCTTTGCGCCAATATCAATAAAAATATTATCAAGTTTAGGTGGCGCCTCTTTTGCATGATCTCTAACATGAATAGCAGGCCATCCAAATACACCTTTTACAATTCCTTTTTTGGTATGTATATTCACCCATTTTGATGGTGCTATTTGATGATCACTCCCTCCATTTCTTATAACATATATAAGTCCATTATCAGTAATATAATTAACATACCATGAAATTTCATCTGAATGACCTTCAATAACAACTTTAAATTTTTTATCAGGATTTATTACTCCTACAGCTGTCCCATAATTATCAGTTATAAATTCATCAACATAAGGTTTTAGATATTTCATCCAAATTTTTTGACCTTCTGATTCATAACCAGTTGGTGCTGCGTTGTTTAGGTATTCCTCTAAGAATTTTAGCGATTTAGAATTAAGTATTTTCATAATTTTTTAAAAAGCAAAATTAACAATTATTACTAAACATCTTATTAAATTTGCTTTATGAAATATCATTTATTTCTATTACTTATTCTTTTGTCAAATAATTTAATTTGTCAAGATAACTTTGAAGAGCTTGATTTTCTATTTCCTGGTGACTCAATTCCATCAAATACCTTCATGTTAGATGAAGTTACAGTTTTTCAGCCTCTAAAATTTAAAGATGATGATGAAATAAAGAGATATGTTGTATTAAGATATAGAGTTAAAAAAGTCTATCCATATGCAAAGTTAGCTTCTGAAAGAATGAATAGAATTGATTCCCGAGTTGACTCAATAAAATCCAAGCGTCAAAAAAGATTATATCTTAAAAAACTAGAAAAATTTGTATATGATGAATTCTCTGAGGAATTAAGAAAGTTGTCTAGATCGCAGGGAAGAATACTTGTGAAGCTTCTAAATAGACAAACTGGTCTTACCGCTCACACAATAGTATCAGAATATAGAAATAAATTTAGAGCTCTTTTATATAATACTGCTGCATCGTTTTATTCAATTTCATTAAAAGATCAATATGAGCCTTTTGAAGATTATGAGGATTATCTTATTGAGGATATTCTTCAGCGATCTTTTTCAGATAATTCATTAGAAAAGCAAGATTACGCTCTAGATTTTGATTTAGATACTCTATACAAGTATTGGAGAGATAAAAATTAGTACAATAAAACTGTTAATAAGTATTATAAATACTTGACTTTTAACACTTAAACTTTATTTAAATTTACACTCGTAAAAAAAATAAAAATAAAATCTAAAATATGTTTAATTACAATAAAAAAGATTTTATATTTGCAGCCGCAAAAAGATTTATTGTTTAGTCAATTTCTTTTTGTTAGTTCATTGAAAATATTGAAAATGACAGCGCGTATCAATTTAGATACGAACTAGCAAACCAAAACATTTTGAAACAAAGTCAATTCAAGTCGTATAATTTATTAAAAATACTACAACGAAGAGTTTGATCCTGGCTCAGGATGAACGCTAGCGGCACGCTTCATACATGCAAGTCGAGGGGCAGCATAAAGTACTTGTACTTTGATGGCGACCGGCGAACGGGTGCGTAACGCGTATGCAACTTACCTTTTACTAGAGAATAGCCAAGAGAAATTTTGATTAATGCTCTATACTCTTTTTAACTCACATGAGTTTTTAAGAAAAGCTCCGGCGGTAAAAGATGGGCATGCGTCCTATTAGCTTGTAGGTGAGGTAACGGCTCACCTAAGCTCCGATAGGTAGGGGTCCTGAGAGGGAGATCCCCCACACTGGTACTGAGACACGGACCAGACTTCTACGGAAGGCAGCAGTAAGGAATATTGGACAATGGAGGAAACTCTGATCCAGCGATGCCGCGTGAAGGAAGACGGCCCTATGGGTTGTAAACTTCTTTTATACAGGAAGAAACCTTTCCACGTGTGGAAAGCTGACGGTACTGTAAGAATAAGGATCGGCTAACTCCGTGCCAGCAGCCGCGGTAATACGGAGGATCCAAGCGTTATCCGGAATTATTGGGTTTAAAGGGTCCGCAGGCTGTTTGTTAAGTCAGGGGTGAAATCCTACCGCTCAACGGTAGAACTGCCTTTGATACTGGCAAACTTGAGTTATTGTGAAGTAGTTAGAATGTGTAGTGTAGCGGTGAAATGCATAGATATTACACAGAATACCAATTGCGAAGGCAGATTACTAACAATTAACTGACGCTGAGGGACGAAAGCGTGGGTAGCGAACAGGATTAGATACCCTGGTAGTCCACGCCGTAAACGATGGTCACTAGCTGTTCGATGTACATTGGTACATTGAGTGGCTAAGCGAAAGTGATAAGTGACCCACCTGGGGAGTACGCTCGCAAGAGTGAAACTCAAAGGAATTGACGGGGGCCCGCACAAGCGGTGGAGCATGTGGTTTAATTCGATGATACGCGAGGAACCTTACCAGG
>JAQXBP010000024.1:0-8559 GCA_029252345.1 Flavobacteriaceae bacterium
ACTAACTTAAAAGGTAGTATTGATATAAATTTAATTAGTGGATATGTAAGTAAGTAAATTAATAAATGCAATTATCAGTTGTTTTGTGATAATGCAAATTTAATTTTTTCTTCGAGATCATTACCTCTTAGATTTTTTCCAATAACAACACCCTTGTTGTCAATTAAGTATGATTGTGGAATAGCTCTAATACTATACCTTCTCGCAATAGGATCATTCCAAAAGTTAAGATTTGAAACTTGAGTCCATGGTAAACTATCATCTTCTATTGCCTTTTCCCATTGTTCTTGAGTTCTGTCTAAAGAAACACCTATTATATTAAATCCTTCGTCGTTATAAGATTTGTAGAGTCTTACTAAGTTTGGATTTTCAACTCTACACGGTCTACACCATGCAGCCCAGAAGTCAAGAAGAGTAACTTTGTGTTTGGAAAGCTCATCGCTTAGAGTAACATTAGTTCCATCTATACTAGGTCCTGTAAAGTCAGGTGCAGTTTCACCAACCTCAATTGGATCTGAGTATTGGCTAAGAAGATCGGCAATATTTTTACCAACATCACTAACTTTAATTCTATTAGATAAACTCTCATACACGTCAATTATAGAGTCCTTATTAACTTTATTTTCAACCATAAAAACTTCAAGAAGAAGTGCGGACATGTAAGAATCCAAGTTTTCTGTTATAAAACCCCATTCATATAAGAGAACTTCCTGTTCTACTTTGCTGTAATCTTTCTCTAGCTTCATAGCAATCTCAACATCGCCATTCATTATTGCGTCTTGTGCTTCATATGAAATACTATTCATGATTTCAACTAGAGATTTAGTTTCAGATTTGTATTTAACAAAATCATCATTTGATTTCGTTCCATAAACTTCTGATTTAGATAAACTGTCTTTATACAAGTTAGCATTTATGTCTCCATTCTCAAGAATTGTTAAAACATAACCGCCAATACCCTCAACCTGCATGTAGCTAATCTGAGGTGTGGCAGACATTCCTTTAAAAGTAAACTCATTAGACTTGACTGTTGCTGAATCTTTAATAAAGGGTTGGTTGTTTTGATCTGCTTGTAAAATATAGATTTTGGTATCATCTACAACGTCAATATTACCATTAAGGACATAGCTGTTATCATTAGAACATGATAAAATAACTAAACTTAAAAATATGGCTAAATTCTTAATCATAATTTATTTATTTACTCAGCAAATTTAGTTTTTTATATTTAATATCTTTAGTTAACTTTTTGTTAAGGTAACATGCAAGAAAACACCATAATTAGCTTATTTAGAGAAGTCCTTGATGAATCATCATTATTAATTGGAGAATCTCTCAAATCTAGATTCTATCATATTTGGAAAACAGACATTCAATTAGAATCTTTATGTTTATTGTTGCCAAGAACAACGAATGAAGTTTCTTCATTAGTTAAAATCTGCAACGAAAACAACCAGGAAATTATTATTCATGGTGGATTAACAAATCTTGTTGGCTCAACAATTTCTGATAAAACTCAGGTTGTGATTTCTCTTGAAAAGATGAATAGAGTAATTGAAGTAGATGAAAAATCAAAAACTGTTACCTGTGAATCAGGTGTTATTATAGAAGATATTATTAATACTGTTAAAGATAAAGATCTTCTTTTGCCTCTTAATTTTGGAGCAAGAGGTTCAGCTCAAATAGGTGGAGCTGTGTCTACTAATGCTGGTGGTTTAAGAGTTTTTAAATATGGGATGACTAGAAATCTAGTTATGGGGATTGAAGCAGTTCTTCCAGACGGAACCATTATTTCGTCACTTAAAAAATTGATGAAAGATAACTCTGGTTATGATTTAAAGCAGTTGTTTATTGGCTCAGAAGGAACTTTGGGGATTGTTACAAAAGTTGTTCTCAGATTGTATAGGTTGCCGAAAACAAGATATACATCTTTAGCTGTTTCTAATAATTATCAAGATGTACTAAGTCTTCTTAAAATCATGGAGGATAAAATCTCTTCAAATCTTACAGGTTATGAGTTGTTGTGGAATGATACTTACAAGCAAATGGTAAGTGATAAAACATTATACAATAAGTATTTGCCAGATAATTATAAATACTATGTTTTTATTGAATATATGGGTGGAGATTTTGAAAATGATTATAATTTATTTGAAAGTATAATTCTTGACTGTATCGATAAAGGTGTTATTGATGACGCTGTCATAGGTAAAGATGATAAAGAGCAAGTTAACATATGGGGCATAAGAGAAGATGTCGCTGTTTTAGCAGATGAAAGAAAGTTTGATCAACAATTTGATATAAGTATACCTGTTCCTTTAATTGGTGAAATTATAGATAAAATTTCAAAAGAGCTTAAAGACTGTGAGGGTGTAAAAACAATCTTTCCTTTTGGACATGTAGCAGATGGAAATATTCATTTTATAATTGGAAAAGACTCTGATGATAATGATTTGAAATCGAAAATAAATGATATAATATACAATAACACTCAACAGGTAAATGGATCAATATCTGCTGAACACGGAATAGGTCTTGACAAGAAAAAGTATTTAATAAAAAGTAGGAGCGAGGATGAAATTGAATTAATGAGGTTACTTAAAAAATCAATAGATCCAAAAAATATATTAAATCCCGGTAGAGTAATATGACATAAGATATTATCTTTATAATTCTAGTTATGGCAGGAAATACATTTGGTAACATATTTAAACTTTCATCCTTTGGTGAATCTCATGGTAAGGCCTTAGGGGGTATTATAGATGGTTGTCCTGCAGGAGTTGATCTTGATCTTGATTTCATAAATAAAGAGTTAAACAGAAGGAGGCCGGGTCAATCAGAAATTGTTACTCAACGAAAAGAAGATGATTCTGTAGAGTTTTTGTCAGGAATTTTTGAAGGTAAAACAACAGGAACACCAATTGGTTTCATAATCGTTAACAAAGATCAGAAATCAAAAGATTACTCTCACATCCAGAATAGTTATAGACCTTCTCATGCAGATTTTGTTTATGATAAAAAATATGGTTTTAGAGACTATAGGGGTGGAGGCAGAAGTTCTGCAAGAGAGACAGTTGTTAGGGTTGTAGCGGGATCTATAGCTAAAATGATACTTAAAGGTGTTAAGATTAATGCTTTTGTTTCTTCTGTTGGAGAAATTAAATATGAATACGAGAACACTAAAATAAATTTTGATAATATTGAAAAGTCTATAGTTAGATGTCCAGATGAAGGTAAATCTGAAGAAATGATAGAGCTAATTAAAAGTGTCAAAAAAAATGGTGATACTGTAGGTGGCATTGTTTCATGCGTAATTAGCGGAGTTCCTGTTGGTTTAGGAGAGCCTGTTTTTGATAAGTTACATGCAGAGCTTGGAAAATCTATGTTATCTATTAATGCTGTTAAAGGTTTTGAGTTTGGAAGTGGTTTTAAAGGTTCTGCAATGAGAGGTTCAGATCACAATGACTCATTTAATGCTGATGGTACAACTAAGACAAATAGATCTGGAGGAATTCAGGGAGGTATCTCTAATGGGATGGATATTTATTTCAATGTTGCCTTTAAACCAGTTTCTACCATTATGCGAGATCAAGATTCAATAGACAGTGATGGTAATGAGGTTAAAGTAAAAGGAAAAGGAAGGCATGACCCATGTGTAGTTCCTAGAGCTGTTCCTATTGTTGAAGCTATGTCAGCGTTAGTTTTAGCTGATTACTTATTATTAAACAGAGTCTCAAAAATTTAATTATGAAATTACATTGGAAAATTATTATTGGTATGGTAGCGGGTGTTTTATTCGGACTTTTAATGTCACAAACATCTTTTGGTTCTGAATTTATTAAAGATTGGATTAAGCCATTTGGTACAATCTTCATAAATCTACTAAAGCTAATTGCAATGCCTTTAATTCTAGCTTCTCTTATTAAAGGTATTTCAGATTTAAAGGATATTTCAAAGCTTTCCACTATTGGAACTAGAACTTTAGGTGTGTATGTATGTACTACTGTACTTGCAGTTATAGTAGGTTTAGTTCTAGTTAATATTGTTCAGCCAGGTAATAGTATAAAAGAAGAAACTAGAATCGATTTAGTGCAAGAATATGAGCAGGGTGTTCTTGAAAAACAACAACAAGCTCAAAGACAATCAGAAAGTGGCCCTTTACAGCCTTTAGTAGATGTTGTTCCATCTAATATTTTTGATGCGACAACCAATAATAGAAACATGCTTCAGGTTATATTCTTTGCGATATTTTTTGGTATCGGAATGATTCTTGTTCCTCCAAAGCAAGCTAAACCTGTTAAAGACTTTTTTGATGGATTTAATGCAGTTATACTTAAGCTAATCGATTTAATAATGTTATCTGCACCTTATGGTGTGTTTGCGCTTTTAGCAACCCTTGTAGTTGAATCTCCAAGTATTGATCTTTTTATTGCTCTTGGGATGTACTCACTAACACTTATAATTGGTCTTGCTATTATGATAATAGTCTATATGATTATAGTAAAGTTTGTTACTAATACTAATCCTATGAATTTCATGAATGGTGTTTCTGCTGCTCAACTATTAGGTTTTTCAACTAGCTCTAGTGCTGCTACTCTTCCTGTAACTATGGATTGTGTGGAAAAAAACCTAGGTGTAGACAAGGAGATTTCAAGTTTTGTATTACCAATAGGTGCAACAATTAACATGGATGGAACTAGTGTCTATCAAGCTGTTGCAGCTGTTTTTATTGCTCAGGCATTTGGCTTAGATCTTAGTTTAGGTGCTCAATTAGGTATAATAGTTACTGCTTCTTTAGCATCAATAGGTGCTGCTGCTGTTCCAAGTGCAGGAATAGTAATGTTAGTTATTGTTCTTGGTCAAGCTGGAATTCCAGAAGCTGGTCTTGCTTTAATTATTGCAGTAGATAGACCTTTGGATATGTGTAGAACAATTGTTAATGTAACTGGAGATGCTGCAGTATCAATGATAGTTGCAAAATCAGTAGGAAAATTAAAGGATCCTAAAGATGTCAATAAAAATTGATGAATCCTGGGAAAGACTTCTAGACGAAGAGTTTAATTCAGAATATTTCAAAAATCTTATAACTTTTGTTAAAGAGGATTATGGATCTACTATTTGTTATCCTAAAGGTCCCCAAATTTTTAATGCATTTGACTCTTGTACAATAGATAATCTTAAAGTAGTAATTATAGGTCAAGATCCATATCATGGAGTAAATCAGGCTAACGGACTTTGTTTTTCTGTAAATAAAGGAATAAATCATCCTCCTTCATTGATTAATATTTTTAAGGAAATTAAAAGCGATTTAGGGCATGAGTTCAAAGAAAAAAATGGTGATCTATCTAACTGGGCTAAACAAGGAGTTATGCTCTTAAATGCTACTTTAACTGTTAGACATGGAGAACCTGGAAGTCATCAAAATAGAGGTTGGGAAATATTTACAAATAACGTTATTGAAATCATATCAAAGGAAACAAATAATACTGTATTTTTATTATGGGGATCATTTGCTAAGAAAAAAACAAAATTGATAGACACAAGTAAACATAAAATATTAGAATCAGGTCATCCATCTCCATTAAGTGCAAATCGTGGTTATTGGTTTGGAAACAAGCATTTTAGCGAGACTAATAATTATCTGGAGTCTATTGGAAAAAATAAAATTGATTGGTCACTATGAAGTATGATGTAAAAGGAATAGATCAAGATGTTCTAATACAATTGTATAAAAACATGCTGAAATCTCGAATGATTGAAGATAAAATGATCATTTTATTACGACAGGGAAAGGTTTCAAAATGGTTTAGTGGTATTGGACAAGAAGCTATTTCAGCTGGTGTTACTCAAGCTTTAAAAAAGGAAGAGTATATACTACCTATGCACAGAAATTTAGGAGTTTTTACATCTAGAGATATTCCTCTTGACAGGTTATTTGCTCAATGGCAAGGAAAAAATGAAGGTTTTACTAAAGGAAGAGATAGGAGTTTTCATTTTGGATCAAATGATCACAAAATAATAGGAATGATTTCTCATTTAGGTCCACAAATGGGAGTAGCATGTGGAGTAGCATTGTCTAATAAATTAAAAAACAACAATAACGTAACTGCTGTTTTTACAGGTGATGGTGGAACTAGTCAAGGAGATTTTCACGAGGCTTTAAATCTAGCTTCAACTTGGGATCTTCCTGTTATTTTCTGTATTGAAAATAATGGATATGGTCTAAGCACTCCTGTTAATGAGCAATATGCTATTGAAAACCTAGCAGATAGAGGTTCTTCATATAATATGGATTCTCATATAGTCGATGGAAATAATATTGTTGATGTTTATAGATGTATTGATTCAGTGATCAAGAAAATGAGAAAAGATTCTAAGCCTGTATTAATTGAATTTAAAACTTTCAGAATGAAAGGTCATGAAGAGGCTAGTGGTCAAGCTTATATTGACAAGAAGATAATAGATGAGTGGTCTAAGAAGGATCCTATTTCTCATTTTGAAGAGTTCTTACTTACTTCAAAATTTATTTCAAGTAAAGATTTAGTTGAAATAAAAGAAAAAATTTCAGATGAAATTGATAAAAATTGGAGTTTAGCTAATGGATATGATGAGGTTGACTTTGATATCGATAGAGAACTTGGGGATGTTTATAGAGATTTTACTGTCGAAAAAATCAAGATTGATAATAAGCCATTAAAAAATCTAAGATTAGTAGATTCAATAAGAGAGGGTGTTTTTGAATCTATGGAAAAGCATGAAAATCTAGTAGTAATGGGTCAAGATATAGCGGGATATGGTGGTGTGTTTAAGGTGACTGACGGTTTATATGAGAAATATGGTAAAAACAGGGTGCTTAACACTCCTCTTTGTGAATCGGTAATACTTTCTTCTGCATATGGTTTAAGTGTTGGGGGATATAAATCAATAGTAGAGATGCAATTTGCTGATTTTGTGAGTTCTGGTTTCACAGCTGTTGTAAATCTTATAGCTAAATCAAATTATAGATGGTCTCAAAATTCAGATATTGTTGTTAGAATGCCTTGTGGAGGTGGAGTAGGGGCTGGTCCATTCCATTCTCAAACAAATGAAGTTTGGTTTACTAAAGTTCCTGGTTTAAAGGTTGTATATCCTTCTCATCCATATGAAGCAAAGGGTTTATTAAATGCATCTATAGATGATCCTAATCCGGTTATGTACTTTGAGCACAAGTTTTTATACAGGACAGTCTCCGAAGAAATTCCATCATCTAGATACTCTTTGGAGTTAGGTAAAGGAAAAATTAGAAATATTGGTTCAAAGATTACTATTGTAACCTATGGACTAGGTGTTCATTGGGCATTAGATTTGTTAAATGAATATCAAAAAAAAGAAATAGAAATAATTGACCTTAACACTTTAGTTCCATGGGATAAAGACTTAGTATTCAATTCAATAAAGAAAACAGGTAAAGTATTACTTTTAGGAGAAGACACTCTTTTTAATAGCTATTTAGGAGAGATTTCAGCTGTAATTAGTGAAGAAATATTTGAACATTTAGATGCTCCTATTGTTAGAGTTGGATCTTTAGATACTCCAGTACCTTTTGCTAAGAATCTGGAAGAAGGATTTCAAGCAAGCTATAAGTTAAAAGACAAGTTAGACTATCTACTTAACTACTAATGATGGACTATTCTAAATTAATTAATTCAATTCATTTGTTAGATAAGGATACTGATCCTAAATGGGGAAGAATGAACTCTTCGATGATGCTTAAACACTGTTCTGCCTTTATCGACGTATATTTAAATAAGACAAAACTTAACCCTTTAATCTTTATTGTAGGATTCGTTTTTGGTATATTTCATAGACTCTATCTTAAGTACATAGTGAGATATAATGTAAAAAATTATATAAAGAATTTACCCACACTTAAGGTTTTTAATACTTACCGGTGTGAAAATCTAGATTTTGAATTTGAAAAAAATAAATTGGTTAGCGACTTAAAAGAAGTTGAATCTATAAATAAGAAATACTTGCTTAATAATTTTCATGGAATAGTTCCTAACCAAGCATTTAAAAAGGTTGTCTACTTTCACACATCATATCATCTATATCAATTTGATGTGTACAATGCCTAATTTTTTTTGTTTTATATATTTCATAAATTTATATATGAAAGAAATCCTACTATTTTTTTCTTTTCTATTTATACTTAGCTGTACTAAGGGGGATTTACTGGTTCCAGATACTTCTGCTTCACAAAATTTAGATACATATAAGTATAACCCTGGTGGTTTGGTAACAAATCCAATCACATCTGCTTCACGAAATATACAATACAAGTTAACAGTTGGTGCAAACCAAGGTGGATGGGTAAATTTTGGAGAAACATCTCTTAGACTTAGGGATGGCTACTATATTTATCGCCCAGCTGGAACCGAAGTAACTGTAAGTGCAACACCAGCTGAGGGATTTGAATTTTCTGGCTGGTCTAATGGTTGGACAGCAAATCCAATAACTTTTAAGTTAAACTCAAATATTGGCTTTTCAGCAAATTTTACTAATACGAATGATTAAAAG
>JAQXBP010000025.1:0-5013 GCA_029252345.1 Flavobacteriaceae bacterium
ATATGAATACTTGCTACCCAGATTAAAAGGTCTTTGGACTCACCTCGAAAGACAAAAAGGAGGTATAGGTATGAGAGGGCCTGGTGAAACAGAAATAGAAACAGATAGAAGAATAGTTAGAGATAAAATATCATTATTAAAAAAGAAACTATCTACCATTGACAAGCAAATGAAAGTTCAAAGAGGTAATAGGGGATCATTAGTTAGAGTTGCTCTTGTAGGGTATACTAATGTTGGAAAATCAACAATAATGAATTTATTGTCAAAAAGTAAAGTCTTTGCGGAAAATAAATTATTTGCTACTCTTGACACAACAGTTAGAAAAGTGGTGATCAATACACTACCTTTCCTTTTAACAGATACAGTTGGTTTTATCAGAAAACTACCAACGCAATTAATAGAGTCATTTAAAAGTACCTTAGAGGAGGTGAAAGACGCAGATATTCTTCTTCATATAGTTGATATATCACATCCAAGTTTTGAAGATCATATTACTTCCGTAAATAAAATTCTTAGTGAAATTAATTGTCATAATAAGTATAGTTTAATGATTTTTAATAAAATTGATAATTATAAACAGGTTGATTTTAATGACTCTTATTCCAAAAATAATAGCCATTATTCTTTGATGCAGTGGAGAAATACATGGATGAATAAAACGAATGGTAAATCATTATTTATATCTGCTAAAAATAAAATTAACTTTGATAACTTGAAAAGAGAGATTTATGAAATAGTAAAAAATGTGGATATGAGTCATTATCCAAAAAATGATTATTTATACCCTGAATATTTTTCTAAGTAATTTTTTGGTTAACTTCTAATTTAACCAATTATTAACAAGGATTTTACTAATAAATTTTGAAATTTGAATAATTAAATTGAGTAATTATGAGTGATAATAAAACAAATATAGATCTAAGTAAAAAAGATGAACTGATAAAGCAAGAGAGTGCTTTTGTTGACCTTCTTTCTCTGGAAATAAACAAAAAAATTATAGGTCAAAAAAAAATGATTGAAAGACTGATGATAGGACTTCTTGGTAAAGGACATATTTTACTTGAGGGAGTCCCGGGTCTAGCTAAAACACTTGCTATAAATAGCTTAAGTAGTGCTGTTAAAGGCTCATTTAGTAGAATTCAGTTTACCCCAGACTTGCTTCCAGCAGACGTAGTCGGAACAATGATCTATAACATGAAAGAAGGTAACTTCTCAATAAAACAAGGACCAGTATTCGCAAATTTTGTTCTAGCAGATGAAATTAATAGAGCTCCAGCAAAAGTTCAATCAGCATTACTTGAGGCGATGCAAGAGAAACAAGTAACTATTGGGGATAAAACCTTCAAATTATCTGATCCTTTTCTTGTTATGGCAACTCAAAACCCAGTGGAACAAGAAGGTACCTATCCTTTGCCTGAAGCTCAAATAGATAGGTTTATGCTTAAAGTTGTAGTTGATTATCCAAATTTAGAAGAAGAGCAAAAAATCATAAATATGAATCTTTCTTCTTCTCAAGAAAAAATTAAACCAGTTGTTACAACTAAGCAAATTACTTCTGCTCAAGATATTGTTAATGATGTGTATATGGATGAAAAAATTGAAAAGTATATACTTGATTTAATTTTTTGTACTAGATATCCTGAAAAATATAATTTAAAAAACTTATCTCCACTCATTTCATTTGGTGCATCTCCCCGTGGAAGTATAAATCTTGCGCTAGCTTCAAAATGTTATGCTTTCATAAAACATAGAGGCTTTGTAATCCCAGAAGATGTAAGAGAAGTTGTTACTGATGTATTAAGGCATAGAATTGGCTTAACATACGAAGCTGAGGCCGAAAATGTAACTACTGAGGATATAATTAAACAAATTGTAAATACTGTCGAAGTACCATAATTAATGGATTCAAAAGAGTTACTTAAGAAAGTAAGACAAATTGAAATAAAAAGTAGAAGGCTAAGTGATAACCTTTTTGGAGGGGAATACTTAAGCACCTTTAAAGGTAGAGGTATGACTTTCAGTGAAGTTAGGAAATATGAATTTGGAGACGATATAAGATCAATAGACTGGAATGTTACAGCTAGATATAATGAACCTTTTATAAAAGTTTTCGAAGAAGAAAGAGAATTAACACTAATGTTGCTTATTGATGTTAGTGGCTCAAAAAACTTTGCAACCAGGAATAAATTAAAAAAAGAAATTGTTACTGAAATTGCTGCAACTCTTGCATTTTCTGCTTTGAAAAATAATGATAAAGTAGGTGCTATATTATTTACTGATACTGTTGAGTTATTTATTCCGCCAAACAAAGGTAAAAGACATATTTTGAGAATTATTAGAGAGCTTCTTGAATTTAAACCAAAAAGCTCCAAAACAAGTATTGATTCATCTCTCAAATTTTTATTAAGTGTTATTCAAAAAAAAGCTATAGTATTTGTCTTATCTGATTTTATAGATAATGAGTATGATAAAACTTTAAAATTAGCAGCAAAAAAATATGATCTAACAGGAATTAGAGTTTTTGATCAAATGGAAACTAACATTCCTAAATTAGGTATGGTCCCGATGATAGATGCAGAATCAAATGAATTAGTTTGGGTAGACACTTCTTCAAGAAAAATCCGAGACAACTATTTATCAAATTATAATTTATCAATAAAAAAGTTTGAAAGTTTATTTAATAAAAATGGAGCCGGAGTAATTAATTGTATGGTAGATGAAAGTTACGTGAAGAAACTCTTAGGATATTTTAAACAAAGAGCATAATGAAAAAAACAATATTTCTTTGGATAATATCTACTGTCTTTTTATTAGGCCAATCTGCAAATTTTGATTCAAACATTAATATTTCTACTTCAATTGACACTACTCAAGTTAAAATTGGACAAGAGATTAATTTTAATATTGATATTTATTCAAAAAATAAATATAATATACGTTTCGATGAGAATCCAAATTTCATGCCCTTTGAAGTTTTAAAATCTTATCCCTCAGATACTATAATTGAATCTTCAAAAATTTCTAAGAAATATTCATTAATTAATTTTGAACCGGGAGAGTATTGGATTCCACCCCAAAAAATATATTTTAATCAATCTATAAAATTCAGTGACTCATTAAGGGTTATAATAAATGATGTTGAAGTTGACACCCTAAAACAAAATTTATTTGATATAAAACCTATAATTCCAGTTAAGAGAAATTATCAAAAATTAATATTCAATTTAATTATTGGATTTTTGATTTTAATTCTGATTTATATAATTTTTAGATTTCGATTATTTAATAAAAAGAATAGCTCTAAAGATGAGATGAAATCACTTTATCAAATAGCTATTGATAAGTTGGGTGATTTAGATAATGTAGCCCCTAATACTCAAATTGAATTTAAAGAATACTACACCATTCTAATTGATATTTTTAGAGAGTATTTAGAATCTCAAGTTAAAATTCCCGCAATGGAGAGTACGTCAAGAGAACTTATTATTAGAATAAATATGCTAAAGGACAGTGGAAACTATGATTTTGAGTTAAAACAGATCAATAAACTTGAAAATCTTTTCACAAAATCAGACTTAATAAAATTTGCTAAGTCTTTACCAACAAAAAACGACATCAATATTGATATATCAACAATCAAAAACTTTATAGATTCCACTGAAAAAATTTATAATGAAAAATATAAGATACCAGATGAAGAAGAGGTTCCAGATGAAGAAAAATCTTTATTAGACAATCTTAAAATATTTTTGAAATACTCATTCTTAATAATATCAACATCAATTATCTTATCCATACTAATATTCGGTTATTACCCAGTAAGAGACACAATATTATTAAATCCAACAAAAAAACTTCTTTCAAAGGATTGGTATACAAGCCAATATGGATCGCCACCTGTAGAGTTAAATACACCAAATATTCTTGTTAGACTTAATGATAGTATTGAAAACAATAAATTTGAAATGGGAACTTTTGAAGACTCTTTTTTTCTTTCACTTGGATTTAAAGATATTATTCAAAGTGAAAATCCTGCAAATATTGACAATTTAAAAAATGAATTAATAAATCAATTTCAAAATTTAGGTTCTAAAAATATCCTTGTTAAGGACGATCAATTCTCTCTAAAATCTGGTGATATTGGATTAAGATTTTATGGTAGTTTAGATATTGAGAAAAATAATGATTTACTTAGATCAAATTTCACATCAGTTATATTACCCTTTGATAAAAAAACGATAACACTTATTATTGTTTACAGGGATAATGATAGGTATGCTGATAAAATAGAGTCAAAAATTTTAGAAAGCTTTAATGTTATAAAAGAATTATAATGCTAAATGATATATACTTTGCGGATCCAGAATTTCTTATAATACTAATTATAATTCCTCTGGCTATATACTTTTGGTTTAGATTTGGAAAACTTACCCAAGCGACATTGAGGCACTCATCTTTATCTTTATTGAAGCTAAATAATTCATTTATATCAAAACTAAGACCATCATTGAATATAATTAGAACAATGGTGATATTACTATTAATTGTTGCTGTTTCAAGACCTCAATCAAAGTCTACTTCTAAAAGAATCAAAACATCAAGAGGTATTGATATTGTAATGGTTATAGATATATCATCAAGTATGTTATCAAAGGATCTTAAGCCTGATAGGCTAACTGCATTAAAGAATGTTGCATCTAACTTTATAGATGATAGGCCTAATGATAGAATTGGTCTTGTTGTTTATGCAGGAGAAAGTTATACCAAGACACCTGTTACAACCGATAAATCAATTATAGTTAAGTCTTTAGATGAAATAATTTTTGATGGAATTATTGAAGACGGAACTGCAATTGGGATGGGTTTAGCGACCTCAGTCAATAGACTTAAAAATAGTAAAGCTAAAAGTAAAGTTATTATTTTACTTACTGATGGAGTTAACAATTCAGGATTTATCGACCCAAATACTTCTGCAGATTTAGCCCTTTCATTTGGGATAAAAACATATACAAT
>JAQXBP010000026.1:0-12881 GCA_029252345.1 Flavobacteriaceae bacterium
TAATTAATTTTTTACTTAATTCTTCAAGAGAAACACCTTTTGTCTCTGGCATTATAAAATGAGTAAAAAGTAACTGAAGCACCATCATAAAGGCGAAGAATGCAAATACAATTCCAGGACCTATCAATCCAAATAGAAAAGGTACAAATGATGGTATTATAGCAGCTAAAACCCAATGAGTGGAAATCCCAAATGACTGACCATAACTTCTTATATGATTTGGAAATATTTCTGAAATGTATACCCAAATTATGGCTCCTTGGCCAATTGCGTGAGATGCTATAAATAGAAAAAGAAAAATAGGAAGTGCTATACCACCCCATTCTAAAATAAATGAAAGACTTATTAAGGTAAGTGAGATTATATATCCTATTGAGCCTATATACATAAGTACTCTTCTACCTAACTTATCAATTAGATTAATACCTATAAATGTAAAAATTACATTAGTTAGCCCTATGCCAATGCTATTAAGTAGTGCTGCACTCTGGCCAAGCCCTCCTTCTTCAAATATTCTTGGAGCATAATACAGAAATGCGTTAATACCAGAAAATTGATTAAAAGCTGCAACTAAAAAAGCAAGTGTTAATATGAAACTATATTTCTTTTGAAAAATTGATTCTGACTTTACACTTGATTCTTTATCTTTTATTATTTCATTAATTAATTCATCTGCATCCTCTTTGGAGTATGCATCCCTTATTATTTGTTCTGCTTCATCTTGTTGATTATTCAAATAAAGCCATCTCGGACTTTTTGGAATTGAGAGAACTAGTATAGTATATAGCAACGCAGGTAGAGCTTCAATACCCATCATATATCTCCAATCATTCTCACTAATTCCACTTAGTAAGTAATTAGATAGAAAAGCAATCAAAATACCTGTAACTAGATTAAATTGATACAGACCAACAAGGTTACCTCTATTTTTTGCAGGAGCAATTTCTGATATGTAAGCTGGAGCAGCAATACCTGAAATACCAACACCTACTCCACCTATAAATCTGAAAGCTGCAAAGACAAATGGATCATTTGCTAACGCTGATCCAATAGCAGAAACTGAATAAAATATACCAATCCAAATTAGTGTATTTTTTCTTCCAATTTTTCTAGTTGGAATCCCTCCAAAGATTGCACCAAAAACAGTTCCCCATAAGGCCATTGCCATAACTACAGAACCATGAAAAATATCTGATGACCCCCATAACTCTTGAAGCTTTTGATCAGCTCCTGATATTACAACAGTATCAAATCCAAAAAGAAATCCTGCCAGAGCAGCAGTCAAAGACCACTTAAAGAGCTTGTTCATACCTAAATATAAAGAAAAGCAAACAGAAAAAATCCAATAAGGAAAACTTAATCAAATATTAAGAGTTTCGGTTTGAAATTTTTGGCTAATTCAAATTCAACTTGAGCATAACTGTTTATAATTACTAAATCTCCTTTTTTTATTTTGAAAGTTGCAGGGCCATTTACAATAACTTCTCCCTTACCTCTTTCACCTTGGATAACATAAGTAACTAATCTCTCCCCATTTTCAACATTAAGAACTTGAATTTTTTCTCCATGAACAAGACCTACTTTATCCATAAGATCTAGATCTAAAGTTAGACTACCTATATAATTAAGATTTCCATCAGTTACCTTAATTCTATGAATTTTGGATTTTAAAACTTCAATAAGCATTTAGTAAGATTTGGTGTTTAAAAGTTGAGCCAATAACGAGATTTGAACTCGTGGCCTCTTCCTTACCAAGGAAACGCTCTACCCCTGAGCTATATCGGCAAAAAAGTTGAGCGGGAGACGAGGGTCGAACTCGCGACATTCAGCTTGGAAGGCTGACGCTCTACCAACTGAGCTACTCCCGCATTAATTTGTGGGGAGAGCAGGATTCGAACCTACGAAGGCGTAGCCAACAGTTTTACAGACTGCTCTCGTTGACCGCTTGAGTATCTCCCCAATATCAAAATTTCAAAGAGCCGATGGAGGGACTCGAACCCACGACCTGCTGATTACAAATCAGCTGCTCTAGCCAGCTGAGCTACATCGGCTTATTATAAAAAACTGTTTGCAAAATAAATGCTTTTTTCTCCTCAAACAAAGTAAAAAGAAATAAATTTTCAAATATTATTTAGCTCTTGGATGAGAATTTTTAAACACTTCTTTAATTCTTTCCATACTAGTATGGCTGTAGACTTGTGTAGCTGATAAACTCGAATGACCTAATAGTTCTTTTACTGAATTTATATCTGCACCTTCATTAATTAAATGAGTTGCGAAACTATGCCTTAATACATGAGGAGCTTTTTTTATTTTGGGTGAAACTAATTTGAAATATTCATTAACAGTTCGATATACAAATTTTTCAGATAATTGTTTACCATTTTTTGAAATGAATAAATACTTAGATGTGGAATTCCCTATAAATTTTGACTTTACTTCCCTATATGATTTAAGTAATTTTTTAAGTTTAGGTAAAATTGGAATTATCCTTTCCTTACTTCTTTTACCCATAACCTTAATTGTTGATGATTCTAAACTAATATCTAATTCTTTAATTGTTATTAACTCTATTCTTCTAACGCCTGTAAAATAAAAAAAAGCAATTATTGATTTTTGTAAAACACCCTTATAATCATTAGTAAAAAAATCACCATCTAATAGTGAATTTATTTCTTCCTGTGAAAAAGGAACTTGAATTTTTTTTGATTGCTTTAGTGGACTATGTGCTTTAAGAGGCGAAGACTTTATAGTATCTGTTTTAATTAAAAACTTATAAAATGATTTTAAACTTGATACTTTTCTGTTTATAGAACGATTTGATATATTACTATTCACCATACTTACTATCCAAGATCTTATAATCTTATAGTCAGCATTTTCAATTTTAAGATCACCATTATTTTCAATGATATATATATTGTACTGATTAAGATCTCTCTTGTAAGCAGCTAATGTATTGTAAGAATAATTTTTTTCTAATTGTAAATAGTCCAAAAATTTCTTTATAAGCATTATACATCTAAGTTACGATGTATAGAAGAAAAATTGAAGTTATTAGAGATTTTCTTGATCTCTGAGCTTTTGTACATATTGAGCTTTTTTGATTTTAGTTCTATGTACAATTGATGGCTTAACAAATTGTTTTCTATCTCTAAGAGATCTCATGACTCCTGTTTTGTCAAACTTACGTTTGAATCTCTTTAGAGCTTTATCAATGTTTTCGCCGTCTTTTATAGGTATAATTAACATCTAAATTTATTTACGAACGCAAATATAAATAATTGTATTTAATATGCTTGTTATTTTTTATTATTAATTGCATTAACATATTTAGTGAGTTCCTCTTTTACCTTAGGGTACAAAATAAATAGACCTATCATATTTGGAAATACAAGAGCTAGAATCATCGCATCAGAGAATGCCCAAACAGATGACATGTCACCGGCAGCTCCAATAACAATAAATAATAGAAAAAGAATCTTGTATGTTAGATCAGATATTTTTCCTTTACCGAAAACATACATCCAAGATTGAAGACCATAATATGACCATGATATCATTGTTGAAAGAGCAAACAGAACAACTGCAATTGCAAGGAATGGACCAGAAAAAGATATATATTCTGCAAAAGCTGCTGAAGTAAGACCTGCCCCTTCAAGTTTTTGCCCTTCTATCATTACCGCTGAAGATCCTTCAACTAAATTACCATAGGCAAATAGAGTATTATCTCCATTAAATATTATTATAACAAGAGCAGTCATTGTACATATTACCACAGTGTCAATAAATGGTTCTAGTAAAGCAACTAGTCCTTCAGATGCTGGATAACTTGTAATTACAGCTGAATGAGCAATAGATGCCGAACCAGCTCCTGCCTCATTTGAAAAGGCACCTCTTCTAAAACCTTGAACAAGAACACCTATAAATCCACCTACTGCAGCAGTTGGAGCAAATGCACCATTTATAATCATCGCAAATGCATCATCAACAAACGAGAAGTTCATCAATATTATATATAAACATGCTAGCACATACATTCCTGCCATAAAAGGAACTATTTTTTCTGTTACAGATGCTATTCTTTTTATACCACCAATAATAATTATTCCAACAACAATCATCATTATTATACCTACAATTGTTCTTGCTGAACCTCCTGTTAGGCCAAATAAGTCTACCATCTGAAGAGCTGCTTGATTAGATTGAGCTGCATTTCCTCCACCAAACGATGCCCCAATACAAAGGATTGCAAAGATTACAGCAAGTACTTTTCCGAATTTTTCAAACCCTCTTTCTTTAAGACCTTTAGAAAGATAGTACATAGGTCCTCCATAAATTGTTCCGTCAGGACCAACATCTCTATATTTAACACCAAGAGTACACTCTACAAATTTTGAAGACATCCCAAGGAGTCCACACAAAATCATCCAAAAAGTTGCTCCTGGACCCCCAATTGCAATTGCCATCGCGACACCTGCAATATTTCCATTTCCAACTGTTCCTGAAACAGCAGTAGCTAATGCTTGAAAATGACTAACCTCTCCACTACCACTTCTTTTTTTATCCAATCCATCATATCTACCCATTACTGTTCTAATAGATAATCCGAATCCTCTAATATTTATAAATCCAAAATATAGAGTAAAGAATGCTGCACCACCTACTAATAAAAAAATAATTGTTGGTATTCCTGTTCCAAAAAATTCATGAAGAATTAAGCCTTCCCAAAAGTTTGATATTGGCTGAAAAGCTTCATTAATTCTCTCATCTATTCCTAGTTTTTCTTGTGTAGTCATAATTTATAAATCAAATGCTGTTTTTTTTCTATGGATAATTAAATCTTTTACCTTTAAAATTAAGGCGAAGACCAAATATAAAATAAATCCTAGTAGAAGAGTAAGGATTGATAAATAAAAAAACAAAAACCTAAGAGTAGTAGTTTTTATTCCGAGTTTTTTACTAATTCTCTCACAAACTCCTAGACCATATTTTCCTATATATTCAATCAATTAGTTATTTTTTGATCCAGTCCATTCTGAAATACCGCCTAACAAATTATATAAATTTTCAAAACCAAAACTTTTCATTACCTGACATGCCTGAACACTTCTCACACCAGAATGACAATAAACATAGTAGTTTTTTGATTTATCTAAATCTTTAAGCCCATCCATAAACAATTGAGGATTACGAATATTTAGAAGTTTAGAGTTAGGAATATGAGATTCTTCATATTCTTCTTCTGATCTAACGTCAAGAAGAAATGCATTTTCATCTATTTCTAATTTATCAATAAGCTCAGTTGAAGTTAAGTTTTTCATTTTATTTTTTTTGTAAAATAAGTAAATCAAATAGTAATTTAAAAAAAACATAAGAATTACTTTTTTTAATTCAATTGTAATTATGTATTTTGGGTGTAAAATACATTACACATGAAATATTTTCAAAAATCTGACATTTTTTTAATTAGTGCTGCATTTGTTTCTTTTGTCTTATCTGTTTCACTTTGGTTTTATGGATATAAAGATGAGGGCTTATTTGTTGGCTTATGGGTTCCTTCAATTTTATCTTTTGGATGTTATTTTAAATTAATGCTAAAAAGATAATATGGGTGATACTTTTATATTTATTATGGGTTTAATATGTACTGGATCAGTTGTTGCAGCTACATTTTTATCAATAAATGAACTTAAAGATGTAAACGAACCTCAACTTGATACAATGAATATGGCTGAGGGAACAAAAAAACATTTAAAACTTATCTCAACTGCCATATTTATTATAATAGGTTTTGTCTCTCTTGGTTTGTTTTGTTTTTATTTTATATTTGCTTAATGAAATTAATTAAAACATACTGGTGGTGGAATTACAATATTTAAATATTCGTGATTAAACTAACTATGCATTAGCTTGTCTCACGACAAGCTTTTTTTTTGCTATGAAGAAAATAAAATTAAATAACTATCATAAAAAAATCTTTGCTGACACAATAACTCCAGTAGAGGTTTATCTTAAAATAAGGGATGTCTATCCAAATAGTTTACTATTAGAGAACAGTGATTATATGTTAGCAAATAATAATTACTCATTTATTTGTTTCAATCAAATTGGATATATCAAAATAAAAAATAATGAAATTACTGTTTCATTTCCCGGAGAAAAAGTTATTTCAAATGCACTGTCAAAAAATGAAAAAGTTTCAGATGTAATTCATCAATATCTAGATAGATTTGAAACTTCAGAGTCTGATTTCAAATTTTTAAATAATGGACTATTTGGATTTATGAGTCATGAATCTGTAAAATATTTTGATTCAATTAATATTGAAAATAAAGATGACTTTGATATACCAGATATCTATTATGGTCTTTATCAAAATATAATTGCAATAAGCCAATATAATCATGAAGCTCATATATTTTGTAATACTATTGATAATTCGAGTAATCTAGAACAAATTGAATCTTTATTAAATAATAAGAGTTATTCAGTGTTTAGTTTTAAAAAAGATGGTCAGCCAGAGTCAACAATAACTGATGAAGAATATATTGATTATGTTAACAAAGCAAAAGATCATTGCAAAAGAGGAGATGTCTTTCAGCTAGTACTATCAAGAAGATTTATGCAAAAATTTAGTGGAGACGAATTTAATGTTTATAGAGCCTTAAGATCCATAAATCCATCACCTTATCTTTTCTTTTTTGATTACGGTGATTATAAAATATTTGGCAGTTCTCCTGAAGCTCAAATTATAATTAAAGATGGTAAATCAGAAATTCATCCAATTGCTGGTACATTTAAAAGAACAGGAAATGATGAGGAAGATCATGTTAGAGCATTAGAATTAGCTAAAGATCCAAAAGAAAATTCTGAGCATATTATGTTAGTTGATCTTGCAAGAAATGATTTAAGTAGAAGTGGGAATAATGTGAAAGTGGAAAAAAACAGAGAAATACAATTCTACTCTCATGTTATCCATTTAGTTTCCAAGGTAACTGCAATATTGAAGAAAAATATTAAATCTTTTAAAGTAGTTGAAGATACTTTTCCTGCTGGAACTTTAACAGGAGCCCCAAAACATAAAGCTCTTGAACTAATTGAAAAATATGAGAAAGTAAATAGAAATTCTTATGGTGGTGCAATTGGATATATAGATTTTAATGGAAATTTTAATCATGCTATTATCATTAGATCTTTCTTTAGTCAAAACAATATTTTGAATTATCAAGCAGGAGCAGGAATAGTAATAGACTCAGTTCCAGAAAAGGAATTAGAAGAAGTTAAAAATAAATTAGGGGCATTAGACAAAGCGCTAAGTGATGCTGAATTAATAAAATGAGAAAAATTTTTCTAATAGATAATTACGATTCATTTACTTACAATCTTCTATACTATTTAGAAGAACTTGGGTGTGAGGTTACGGTTAAAAGAAATGATAAATTCAAACTTGATGAAATAAGAAATTTTGATGCAATACTAATTTCACCAGGGCCTGGAATTCCTAAAGAAGCTGGAAAAATAATTGAAGTAATTAAAGAATTTTACAATACAAAAAATATTTTAGGTGTATGTCTTGGTCAACAAGCAATTGCTGAGGCTTTTGGTGGTAAATTAAGAAACTTAAAAAACGTCTATCATGGAGTTTCATCCAAAATAACCTTAACAAGTTCTGATGTTATTTTTGATAATATTAAATCTGACTTGGTTGTTGGAAGATACCATTCATGGATAGTAGATAATCCAATACCTAATGAACTTAAAGTAACTTCTATTGACGAGAATGGAGAGATTATGTCAATAAAACATAAAGACTTAAATGTTAGAGGGGTTCAGTTTCATCCAGAATCAATTTTAACACCTGATGGAAAAGCGATATTAAATAATTGGATAAACACAATATGAAAAAAATATTAAATCGACTAACTCAATATGAAACATTGACAGAGAAAGAGTCAAGAAGTATTATTATTGAAATTTCAGAGGGAAAACTAAATACAAGTGAAATTTCATCATTCTTAACAATTTTCATGATAAGAAATATAACTATTGAAGAATTGAATGGTTTTAGAAAGGCTCTTATTGAATTATCTCTCAAGATTGATTTAAAGGAATTTGATCCAATTGATTTATGTGGAACTGGTGGAGATGAAAAAGATACTTTCAATATTTCTACTTTAGCGTCATTTGTAACAGCTGGCTCTGGAGTTAAAGTTTCAAAACATGGAAATTATGGAGTTTCGTCAGGTTGTGGCTCAAGTAACGTATTAGAGTACCTAGGTATAAAATTTAATAATGATTCCGATAAAATTCGAAGAGCTGTAGACAAAGCAAATATTTGCTTTTTACATGCTCCATTATTTCATCCTGCAATGAAAAACGTTGCTCCAGTTAGAAAAGAACTAGGTTTAAAAACTTTCTTTAATATGCTGGGACCAATGGTAAATCCCTCTATGCCAAAAAAACAAGTAGTGGGTGTTTATAATTTAGAACTTGCAAGAATTTATAATTACCTATACCAAACAACTGAAATAAATTATAACATAATACATTCTCTAGATGGTTATGACGAAATATCATTAACAAAAGGAACAAAGATTTATTCTAGAGAAAACGAATTTATTTTAGAATCAAAAGATTTTAATCTTGAAAATATTGATTCAAATAATATAACTGGTGGAAAAGATATAGAATCATCAGCTAAAATATTCATGGATGTATTGAATGGTCAAGCTTCAAATGATCAAGAAAATGTCGTCTGTGCTAATGCATCTTTAGCAATTGCAATATCTAAAAACAAATCAATTCTAGAAGCCTTTAGTATTGCTAAAGAATCCATAAAGAGTAAAAGTGCACTTAAATGTTTTAATAATCTTATAAATATTATGAAATGAAAATTTTAGATAAGATAGTATATGATAAAAAATCAGAAATTGAAAATCTATCTAAAATTGTCTCTATTTCTGATTTAGAAAATCAAAAAGATTTTACAAAACAGTCAAAATCTTTGAAAGAATCCATTAAAAAAAGTAAATCAGGGATTATATGTGAGTTTAAAAGAAAATCTCCTTCAAATGAGAAGATAAATTATAAATCTAATGTCTCTGATGTGATAAATGGATATGAAAAAGCTGGTGCAGTTGGAGTTTCTATATTAACTAACAAGAAATATTTTGATGGTAGTATATCAGATATAAATGAGGTTAAAAAAAGTATCAATATACCTATACTTAGGAAAGAGTTTATAATAAGTGAATATCAAATAGTGGAATCAAAATCAATAGGTGCAGATGCAATACTATTAATTGCATCAATTCTAAACAAAGAAGATATAAAAAATTACAGTTCACTTGCTAAAAGTCTTGGACTTGAAGTATTACTTGAAATACACTCAATAGATGAATTAAATAAAATATCCAATACTGATGTTGATATAATTGGTATAAATAATAGAAATCTTGATACACTAGATATTGATATTAAGAATAGTATAGATATGTTTGAAAAGATACCTAATGAGTTTATTAAAATTTCTGAAAGCGGAATTAGTAAAGTAGAATCAATTATTAGGTTAATTAAAGTTGGATATGATGGCTTTTTGATTGGAGAAAACTTTATGAAAACATCAAAACCTGAAGAATCTGCATATAATTTTATAAAAAAAGTAGAAAATGAAATTTAAAGTTTGTGGATTATTTGACGAGAAAAATATTTTTAATGTAGCAAAATTGAACCCAGACTATATTGGGCATATATTCTGGGAAAAATCAGTTAGATACGTCAAAGGCGATACACCTCAAATTAATAACTGTAAAAAAACTGGAGTGTTTTATAATTCTAATTATGATTTTATTTCTAAAAAAATTGAAAATCACAAACTTAAATGTGTTCAGCTTCATGGTGATGAAACACCTGAACTATGTCAGAAATTTCTTGATTTAAACATTGAAGTAATCAAGTCTTTTAGAATTGATCAAAATTTTGATTTTGAGATTTTAAATGATTATATGAATAAATGTGACCTATTTTTATTTGATTCAAAATCTAAACTACCCGGAGGAACAGGAAAAAAATTTAATTGGGAACTTCTAAAAAAATATAAACTCAAGAAGGAGTTTTTTATTAGTGGTGGAATTGGCCTAGATTCTATTGATTCATTAAACAGATTAGTTGATATGAATCTACCTTTATATGGTATAGATGTAAATAGTAAATTTGAAGATGAATTTAATATAAAAATCATTGAAGATTTAATAACTTTTAAAGAAATTATGGATAATGAAATATAGCGTTAACAAAGATGGTTTTTATGGAAATTATGGGGGAGCATTTGTTCCTGAAATGCTTTTTCCTAATCTAGAAGAATTGGAGAAAAATTATAATAAAATAATTAATGACAAGGATTTTATAGATGAATACAATAATCTTTTAAAAGATTATGTTGGAAGACCAACCCCATTATATTTTGCTGAAAGATTATCTGAAAGATATAAATGCAAAATTTATTTAAAAAGAGAAGATTTATGTCATACCGGTGCTCACAAAATAAATAATACAATTGGTCAAATATTATTAGCAAAGAGGTTAGGAAAAACAAGAATTATTGCTGAAACTGGAGCAGGTCAACACGGTGTTGCTACTGCAACTGTTTGTGCGCTTGCCGGAATTGAATGTGTAATATATATGGGAGCTGTAGATATTAAAAGGCAAGCACCTAATGTTGCTAGAATGAAAATGTTAGGAGCTAGTATTGTCTCAGCTGAATCCGGAAGTAAAACATTGAAAGATGCAACCAATGAAGCAATTAGAGATTGGATAAATAATCCATTGACTACTCACTATATTATTGGTTCAGTTGTGGGACCTCACCCTTATCCAGATATGGTAGCAAAATTTCAATCTATTGTTTCTAAAGAAATAAAATCTCAACTTTTTGAAAAAGAAGGAACAGAAAATCCTGACTATTTAATTGCTAATATTGGTGGAGGTAGTAATGCTGCAGGATTATATTATGAATATTTAGAAAATGAGAATGTCAAAATTATTTCAGTTGAAGCTGCAGGAGAAGGTGTCAAATCTGGAAAAAGTGCTGCAACATCTGTATTAGGAAAAGTTGGAATTATTCATGGAAGCAAAACCTTATTAATGCAAACTAATGATGGGCAAATTATTGAACCCTACTCTATTTCAGCAGGTCTTGATTATCCTGGCGTTGGTCCACTTCATGCACATCTTCTTGAATCTAAAAGAGCTCAATTTATTTCAATTACAGATCAAGATGCAATGAAGGCAGGATTAGAAATTTCTAAACTTGAAGGAATCATTCCAGCTATAGAAACAGCACATGCATTTGCTGCTTTTAATTATTTAGAGTTTAAAAAAGATGATGTGGTGGTGGTGAATTTTTCAGGTAGAGGAGATAAAGATTTAAATACTTATATAGAATATTTTGACTTATAATGAATAGAATTGATAAAAAATTAAATGAAGAAGGAAAACTTCTATCTATATATTTTACTGCTGGATATCCTAGCTTAAATGATACAGAAAAGATTATTATAAATCTTGAAGAATCAGGAGTTGATATGGTTGAAATTGGATTACCATTTAGTGATCCTTTAGCAGATGGCCCTACAATTCAAGAAAGCTCTACACAAGCAATAAAAAATGGAATGAATTCTAATGTATTATTTGACCAATTAAAAGATATTAGATCTAAAGTTTCTATTCCGTTAATAATTATGGGTTACTTTAATCCAATTTTACAATTTGGAGTTGAAGCTTTTTGCAAGAAATGCAGTGAAGTTGGAATTGATGGTCTTATTATTCCTGATTTGCCAATTAACTACTTTGAACAAAACTATAAATCTATTTTTAGAGATCATGACTTACATAATATGTTTTTAATTGCTCCTCAAACTCCAGAAGAAAGAATAAGACATATTGATAAAATATCAAATGGGTTTATTTATATGGTAAGCTCATCTAGTGTTACTGGATCCAAAAATACATTTGACTCTAATCAATTGGCTTATTTTAATAAGATTAAAAAAATGAACCTCTCTAGTAAAAAAATAATAGGTTTTGGAGTAGGAAATAAAGAAACATTCAATAAAGCCATTCAGTATTCAAAAGGAGCGATAATAGGTTCAGCATTTATAAAACACCTCAAATTAAAAGGAGTTAATTCTATAGATGAATTTATAAAATCCATAAGAAAATAATGACTAAGATTCAAAAGTCAGAGGAATCATACATAAAAAATATATTTGAATCAATTTCCAAAGATTATGATTTGATGAATGACCTAATTACATTTAAATATCATTCTAAATGGAAAAAAGAAATAGCAATAATTGCTAAAGAAGATAATCCTAAATTAATTCTTGATATAGCAACTGGAACTGGTGATATAGCAATAAATTTGTGTAAGTTAAAAGATTCTCAAATAATAGGTATAGATATATCAGAGAAGATGTTGGATGTTGCAGGTGATAAAATAAGAAAAATGAATATTACCAATATTACATTGGAGCTAAGCAAAGCTGAAAAATTAAAATATAGAAATAATTTTTTTGATCTTATTTCAATTGGGTATGGCGTAAGAAACTTTGAAGATCTAATTAACGGACTTAAAGAAAGTTATAGAGTTTTAAAAAAAAATGGAAAACTAATTATTCTTGAAACTTCAGTTCCTAATAATTTTTTAATAAAGTATTTATATTTAATATTTACTAGTATATATGTCCCTTTAATCTCTTTTATATTTTCAAAAAACATAAAGGCTTACAACTATTTATTGGACTATAATAAAAAATAGATTAAAGGGAAATATATACTAGTAAATATTAAATATAAATACTTAATTAAAAAATTATTAG
>JAQXBP010000027.1:0-5050 GCA_029252345.1 Flavobacteriaceae bacterium
TCCTTTAAATTGTTCTTCTTTAAGATCAAGAAATTTTTGAGTATCATCTGGAGTTATTACAACTTCATCTAATTCTCTTACTCTTTGATTAATTTGAACAATAATTCTTTTATTTTCTAGAATTTCTTTGTTAACTCTAACTGTTCTGATTATATATTGAACAGATGAAAAAATTATTTCATCTCCTTCTTTCGCATAGATCTCAAACTCACCTTGATCATTAGTAATTGTTGAGCTCTGAGCAGTGTTATTAATAACATTTGCAGCAGGTACATCTATATTCCTATATATGACTTTTCCTTGAATTAGCTCTCTATTTTGTGAGTAGCTAAATTGGATAATAAGAATAAAAAATAAAATTTTTTTAAACATGTAAAGTTCCTTGATTTAAATTTACGAATAAATCATTCAGATGTTAGTTTAGAATTGTATAAAATATTTTGCAATAATATTATCTTACAAATACAGGCTCTAATGGATTGGCTGTTTCATCTTTACTAAACATATAGCCTGAAGAACTGAAATTCTCAATATCTAATGATGATTTTATATCATTATCTATTAAGAATCTAGTCATTAAACCCCTAGCCTTTTTTGCATAAAATGAAATAATTTTAAGTTTTCCGTTTTTAAAATCTTTAAATTGAGGGCTAATAATTTTGTTTTCGATTAAAGATGAATCAATTACTGAAAAATATTCATTACTAGCTAGATTTACAATAATATCATCCTCTACTATCTCTTTTAAAATTGAATTTGTAACATCTTTTTTCCAAAACTCATATAGATTTTTTGTCCCTTTTATGGATATCTTAGTTCCCATTTCAAGTCTATATGGTTTAATCTTATCAAAAGGCTTAAGAACACCGTAAAGACCGGATAGAATTCTTAAAGTATTTTGAAGTTTACCATGATTTGAACTTGAAATACTAGTAGCATCTATTCCTTCATAAACATCTCCATTAAATGCAAATATTGCTTGTCTTTGTTTAGTATTCTTTTTTTGAAAATCTTGATTTCTTAACCAGTTAAGATCACTTAATTTTGGAGATATACTCATTAGATTTCCAAGATCTGGAGCAGATAATTCTTTTAAAATGCTGTTAATCTGCTGAGCCTTATTAGCAAATAACGGTTTAGAAGTATAACTTGATTTAATAGTGTTTTCAAAATCTAAAGACTTGGCTGGTGAAATAAGTATTTTCATTTTTTATTTCAAATTTATAAATTTTTATGCTTAGAATAAAGTCTCCATTTATCAATAACAGAAGTTATATCATCTGGAATTTTAGAATTAAAAGACAGCTTTTCTTTTGTTTTGGGATGAATAAAACCGAGAGTTTTTGCATGAAGGGCTTGTCTTGGGAGAAGTCTAAGACAATTATCTACAAATTGTTTGTATTTAGTATAAACTGTTCCTTTGAGTATTTTATTCCCTCCATACCTTTCATCATTAAATAATGTGTGACCTATATATTTCATATGAACTCTAATTTGATGAGTTCTTCCAGTTTGTAGTCTACAACTAACAAGAGTTACATATCCAAACCTTTCTATCACCTTATAATTTGTTATAGCTTCTTTACCTCCCTCCATATCTTCATAAACAATCATCTGCAGTCTGTTTTTTGGATTTCTTCCTATTGGAGCATTTATTACTCCCTCATCATCTTTAACATCCCCCCATACCAATGCAAAATATTCTCTTTCAACAGACTTTTTAAAAAATTGTTTAGCCAACAAAGTCATTGATTTTTCAGTTTTAGCAATTACTAATAAACCTGATGTGTCTTTATCTATTCTATGGACTAGACCTGGTCTATTTGATGAGTTGTTTGGTAAATTTTCAAAATGGTAAAGTAAAGCATTTATTAAAGTGCCAGAATAGTTTCCATGACCGGGATGGACTACCATTCCACTTTTTTTATTTACTATTATTATTGAATCATCTTCATATTCTATATCTAAATCAATTTTTTCAGGAGTAAGAAGATTCTCATATGGAGGATGAGTAAATAAAATTCTTATTTTATCATCTTTTTTTACCTTATAACTTGACTTTACAATTTTATCATTTACTCGAATAGATCCTTCTTTTGCAGCTTTCTGAATTTTATTTCTAGTAGCATTTTCAATTCTACTCATTAAAAATTTATCTATTCTAAGTGGTTCTTGACCAGAATCAATATTAAAAGCAAAGTGCTCATGAAGTTCTTGTTCAAAATCAAGTTTTGGGTTATCTTTTTCCATTACCCAAAATTAAATCTAACTCTGAATTCAGTGGAATTTTTTGTCCTGCAAGAATTTTTTCACCTTTATATATGACATCTAAGACCATGTCTTTACCAATATTATCTATATAACTATATTCATTTATTTGAAAACCAAGAGCAGTTAGAATTGACTCTGCGTTTCTCTTGGTTATTTGAATAACATTTGGTAGAGAAATTTTTTGAAAATTTTTAGGATTTACATTTAAATATATCTTTCTATTCTTTTTGACTAGTTCAAGTTCTTTTGGAATTTGAGATATTATAGAATAATTAGGAAGTTCTATAAAAAATTTAGAGGAATCTAAAACCTCATATCTTAGTTTATTTTCATCTAAAACAATTAATGCTTCATCTAATTTCATTCCTGATAAATTAGGAACTTCTATGTATGAATTATGTCTTGTATAAATTTTAAGAGAATTGTAAACCAATATGAATACAATAAAAATAATTATCAGCATTAAAATAATTTGCTTGATTACTGATTTACTTTTAAAATGATCTAAAACTTTCATCTCTATAATTTAATGTAAATATACTAAGACATAATTGTCTTTTATTATAATGAGTTACATTTGAAAATAATATGAAAAATATTGCAGTTGTTTTTGGTGGTTATTCTTCTGAATATGAGGTCTCTGTTAAGAGTGGAAAATTTATTTATGATAACCTAAAAGATAATTCCGACTGGAATGTCTATGAGGTTTGTATTTCAAAAAACAACAAAACTGTTAAGTTTAAAGAAAGAATTTTCGATTTAGACTATGAAAATTTTTCATTTAATATTGATAATGAAATTATTAAACCTGATGCAGTTTTTAATATTATACATGGAGATCCTGGTGAAAATGGAGTTTTAGCTAAAATTCTTGAAAAAAATAATATTCCTCAAACTGGTTGTAATAATTATGTTTCTCAATTAACATTTAACAAGAAGAAATATATTGAATTTGTAGAAAAATTAAATATACCATGTTCAAAACAAGTTCTTATAAAGAAGAAAGACAATATTAATATTTCAAAAATATTAGAAACAATAATAATTCCCTGTATTGTTAAACCAAACAATGGTGGAAGTAGCATAGGAGTCTCCAAAGTAAACTATTTAGATGAACTGGAAAATAAAATTAAAATTGCATTTAAAGAAGGTGATGAAGTACTGATTGAAAATTTTCTTGACGGGCAGGAAGTCTCTGTTGGAGTAATAAATCGAGATGATAAGAGGATAATTCTTCCAATTACAGAAATAATTAGTGAAAATGAACTTTTTGATTATAGTGCAAAGTATCTAGGTGAATCACAAGAAATTACTCCAGGTAATATTTCAGATAAGGCTAAAAAACTAATTCATCTATATATTAATATTATTTATGATAATATCGAATTAGATGGAATTACTAGATCAGAGTTTATAATTGTAAATCAAATACCTTACATTCTTGAAACAAATACAATACCTGGATTTACAAAGCAGAGTATTGTCCCTCAACAGATCGAAGTGCAAGGCTTGTCAATTAAAGAAATTATAATTAATCAAATCAATTCAATTCTATAAATTATATTTAAATTTAAGATATGAAAAGAGCTGTATTTCCTGGATCTTTTGATCCAATCACATTGGGTCATCAAGATATTATAAATAAAGGTCTAAAAGTTTTTGATGAGATTATTATTGGAATAGGTGAAAATTCAGACAAGAAGTATATGTTTTCAACTAAAAAAAGATTTGAATTTGTCTCAACAACTTTTGATAACATTAAAAAAATAGATGTAAAATGTTACAATGGACTAACAGTAGATTTTTGCAAAGAATATGATGCTCAGTTTATTATAAGAGGTCTAAGAAACCCTGCAGATTTTGAATTTGAAAAAAGAATTGCTCTCACTAATAGAGAAATGACAGGAATTGAAACTATTTTTTTTCTAACTGATTCAAAAAACTCTTTTATAAGTAGTAGTATAGTAAGAGATTTAATAAAAAATAAAGGCGATTATAGGCTATTCATCCCCAAGGGACTTTCTATCTAGAACCTCAAAAACAATTATTCTAATATTTTCAAAGGCATTATCTAAAAAGCCTTCAATTCCTACTTTTGAAATCCATTCTGTTTTTGAAATTCCTTCTTCAATTTGAGGTTGAAGTTGCCCCATATAATTAGTTGACATCTTAAACCAATAGGTTTTCTTAAGTCTATATCGTTTGCCTTTTTTAAAGATATGGTAAGTCTCAGAAAGTTGATTTTGAACTATTAAATCCCCTACTCCAGTTTCTTCAGTAACTTCTCTTTTAGCTGCTTCAATTATTAATTCATTTTTTTCAACTCCTCCTTTTGGTAAATCCCATTTATCATTCCTAAAAATGAATAAAAACTTATTATCTGTTCTTTCAACTAAACCACCTGCAGCCTCAACAACAGGAAACTGTTTTAAAAATGTTTTCCAGAGCTTATCAATATTTTTATGATATAAATAAACTTTACTGCTTTTAGTTGACTTCAAGGCTTTTAAAATTTGAGTTGCACTTGAATATTTAATAAAAATAAAAGGTTCAGTATCTGAAAATTCTTGAATTTGGTTTGTAAGAATTAAAGGCTTTTGGTTGAAAAAAACTTTATACATTTGTGACTATGGTATTAGACAAAAAAGTTGCTGAGCAAACAGTAAATTATCTTACACAAATTAATGCAATTAAATTAAATACCAAAAAACCTTTTACTTGGACTAGTGGAATTAAATCTCCTATTTACTGTGATAACAGATTAATTCTTTCATTTCCT